>JAIOTG010000092.1 GCA_021106995.1 bacterium | reverse complement strand
TTTTAATAGTAGAAGACGAGCAAGTCCTTAAAATAACCTTGAAGAAAAAATTTTTAAAAGATGGTTTTGATATTGTGGAGGCTTCAGACGGAGAAGAGGGCCTTGAAGTAGCTGAAAAAGAAAAACCGGATTTGATTTTACTTGATATTGTTATGCCAAAAATGGATGGAATGACTATGCTTAGGAAATTAAGACAGAGAAAATTTGGAAAAGAGATGCCGGTTATTCTTTTAACTAATTTAGCTGATACAGATGAAGTGAACAGGGCTATGGAACTTAATGTTTTTGACTATTTAGTTAAGTCTAATTGGGATATTGAAGATGTAATCGGGAAGGTTAAGGTAAAATTGGGAGTGTAGACAAAAATTTTTAAATTTGTTAAAAAGTTTGGATATGACAGCACGGGGATTAAGACAAAAATATTTTGATTTTTTTAAGACTAAGGGGCATGCTTGGATTCCTAGTTATTCTTTAATTCCAGAAAATGATCCTTCAGTTTTGTTTACTAATGCAGGAATGCATCCTTTAGTGCCTTATTTGATGGGAGAAAAACACCCCAAGGGTACTCGTATAGTTAATGCGCAAAAATGTATCAGGACTATTGATATAGACGAAGTGGGGGATTTTACTCACCATACTTTTTTTGAGATGCTTGGAAATTGGTCCCTAGGTGATTATTTTAAAAAAGAAAGTATTAAATGGAGTTGGGAATTTTTAACCTCACCTGATTGGTTAGGACTTGATAAAAAGAGACTAGCGGTATCAGTTTTTAAGGGTGATGAAGTTGCTGGTTTTGACGAAGAGTCTTTTGAGACATGGAAAGACTTGGGACTTGAAGAGAAAAAGATTGCTAAGTTGGACAGGGATGCTAATTGGTGGGAGCTTGGCGGTGGCACTGGGCCTTGCGGACCAGACACAGAAATTTTTTATTGGGTGGGGGGTCTTGATAAGGTTCCTGATAGTTTTAATGATGACAACGATTTATGGGTTGAGATTTGGAATAACGTTTTTATGGAATTTTATAAAAATGAAGAAGGAAAGTACGAGCCTCTAAGTAATAAAAATGTTGATACAGGCATGGGACTTGAGAGAGTTTTAGCAATAATAAACGGACTTGATGACAACTATAAATCTGAACTTTTTAAAAATGTTATTAAAAAAATAGAATATATTAGTGCTAGAAAATATGATGAAAGTGAGGAAATAAGAAAATCAATGAGAATAATAGCTGATCATATAAAAACAGCCACCTTTATTATGGGCGATATTATAGGTAATGATTTTGGAATTAAGCCTTCTAATGTGGACCAGGGCTATATAGTTCGTCGTTTGATTAGAAGAGCTATTCGTCATGGTAAACAGATAGGAATGGAATTGGAAAAGTGGACCTCTGAAATAGCTAAGGTGGTTGCGGATGATTACAAGGATATTTATCCTGAGATAAACAAAAACCTTAACTCTGTTATCAATAACTTGGAAGAGGAGGAAGAGAAATTTAGTAAGACTTTAGAAAATGGATTAAAACAATTAGAAAAGCTTAACCAAGAAGCAATAAAAAAATCAGAGAAATTTATTATTACAGGCAGAGAGGCCTTTGATCTATACCAAACTTATGGATTTCCTAAGGAGATGACTAAAGAGGAGATTGAGAGAGTGGGTGGTTTATTAATTAACTCAGATGAATTTGAGGAAGAATTAAAAAAGCATCAAGAGTTATCTAGGACGGCTACAGTTGGGAAATTTAAAGGGGGACTAGCTGATACTGGAGATGAAACTAAAAAGTTGCATACCGCAGCACACTTACTTTTAGCTTCTTTGCGAAAAGTTTTAGGAGATCATGTAGCTCAAAAGGGTAGTAATATAACACCTGAGAGACTTCGTTTTGATTTTTCTCATAATGAAAAAATGACCGAGGAAGAAAAGGAAAAAGTTGAAAATCTTGTTAATAAAGCTATTTTAGATGATTTACCTATTAATTGTAAAGAGCTTTCTATTGACGAGGCTAAAGAAAGCGGTGCTATCGCCACTTTTGAAGATCGTTATGATGACAAGGTAAAAGTGTATAGTGTTGGACAGGGTGATGATTTGTTTTCTTATGAAATTTGCGGAGGACCGCATGTTGATAGAACTGGTGAATTAGACCATTTTAGGATAAAAAAAGAGCAAAGTAGTAGTGCCGGAGTAAGGAGAATAAAAGCTGTGCTGGAATAACTCTTGACATTAAGTAGAATTAGATATATAATTTTTCTATCTTGAAAAAAATAATAAAAATAATTTAACCGAAATCGTTTGGTAAAGTTTCCGAGTTATTATCGGGCTATTTTACTTTACCAAATTTTGCGTTAATGAATAAATCAAAAGAACAACAAACACCCGATTCTAAAGATTTTATTGAAATGGAAGGGGAAATTATGGAATTAATGCCTTCCACCACATTTAAAGTTTCGCTTGAAAATGGACATGAGATTTTAGCTCATTTGTCCGGCAAAATGAGAATGTATAAAATAAAATTGTTATTAGGTGATCGAGTAAAAGTACAAATAAGTCCCTATGACTTAAATCGTGGAAGGATAGTGTTCCGGCTCTAGGGGGTTGTTTGGGATTAAATATTATTTGGTTACTGTTTTAAAATAACAGTAACTGATTGTTTTTTAAGGTTAAAACAATAAATTATAAATTGATTTTTTTATTTAATATATGAAAGTTAGAGCAAGTGTAAAAAAAATTTGTCGAGAATGTAAGGTTCTTCGTCGTAAGGGTAGAGTTGTTGTAATTTGTAAAAATCCTAGACACAAACAAAGGCAAGGATAGTACATTTCTTTATTTTTAATATTAAAAATATTTATAAAATATGGCAGTAAGAATAGCGGGAGTTACAATCCCAGATGACAAAAGAGTAGAGATTTCCATAACTTATGTTTTTGGCGTAGGCAAATCTTTGGCTAATAAAATTCTTGAAAAAGCAAATATAAACAAAGATACAAGAGTAAACGCTTTGAAAGAGGAAGAAATAAATAGATTAAGAGAAATTATTGAAAAAGAATATATAGTAGAAGGTGATTTACGCAGAGAGGTCATGTCTAATATTAAGAGATTAAAAGAAATAAATTGTTATAGAGGCGAAAGACATTCTAAAAAATTACCTTTAAGAGGTCAATCTACTAAAAATAATAGTCGAACAGCTCGAAAATAAAATATTTTAACATTAATTAATAGTATGAGTGAAGAAAATAACAAAAAACAAAAAGAAGAAGAAAAGGATGTAATTGAAAAAGAAAAAGAAGAAATAAAGAATGAAGAAGAAATAAACAAGGATAAGCCTGAAAATGAATTGGGTCAGTTTAGTTTTGACGATGATGAAAAAGAGGAAAAAATAAATACAAATGATGATGATCTTCCAGAAGATATTAAGAAAAAATTGGAAAAGAAAAAAAGCGAAAAAGATTCTAAAAAGAGTAAAAAAGGAACAAGAAAAAGAAAAAAGAAAAAAATTCGCAATAAAGTAGTATCAGGTCATGTTCATATAAAGGCTACCTATAATAATACAATTGTTACTTTTACTGATGAAAACGGAGAAGTTATTTCTTGGGCTAGCGCTGGTGTTGCCGGTTTTAAAGGACCTAAGAAGTCAACTCCTTATGCTGCTCAGATTATAACAAAAATTGCTACTATTAAAGCAAAGGAAGAATTCGGATTTAAAGAAGCAAGTGTATTTGTTAAAGGAGTAGGAATGGGCAGAGAGTCTGTTATTAGAACTTTAAATGCCCAGGGTATTTTTATTAATTCCATTAAAGACATAACCCCAATTCCTCACAATGGTTGTCGTCCTAGAAAACCAAGAAGAGTATAATAGTATATATTAATTTAGAATAAAACAAGTATAATATGGGTAAGAATTTAGATCCAAAATGTAAACAGTGCCGTAGAGTCGGAGAAAAATTAATGTTAAAGGGAGATAGATGTAATTCTCCTAAATGTGCTATGGTTAAGAGGAATTATCCTCCTGGAATACACGGACCAAAATTAATAAGAAGAAAAAAACAGAGTGAATACGGAATTCAGTTAAATGAAAAACAAAAGGCTAAAAAGCAATATGGATTAATGGAAAAACAATTCAGAATAATTTTTGATAAAGCACAAAGAAAGACAGGGAAGACCGGTTTTAATTTAATGAAACTCTTAGAAAGAAGATTGGATAATGTTATTTTTAGATTAGGCTTTGCTTCATCTAGAAGCAATGCTAGACAATTAGTAAATCATGGACATTTTAATATAAATGGAAGAAAAGTAAATATTCCTTCTTTTGAGGTTAAGGAAGGTGATATAATAGAAATAAAAAGTTCTAGTAAAAGAAATAAGATTTTTAAAGATTTGGTAGAGAAATTAAAGAAACATGAAGCTCCAGGATGGCTTAATTTAGATAAGAGCGAATTAAAAGCTAAGGTTCTTCACGAGCCAGGCGAAGAAGATGTTCAATCAAATATAAACACTCAAATGATTATCGAGCATTACTCTTAATATAAATATTAATTTATTTTCTATGGAAAATATAGCTAAACCAACCAAGATAAATTACGAGGAAGGTGATATGCCTAACAAGTCAATTATCACTATTGAGCCTTTTTATCCTGGTTATGGAATGACTTTAGGTAACTCTCTTAGAAGAGTTTTGCTTTCTTCTTTGCCAGGCGCCGCAGTTACTGGAGTTAAGGTTAAAGGTGCTAGTCACGAATTTTCTACCTTGCCTCATATAAAAGAAGACGTTTTACAAATTATTTTAAATTTAAAAAAATTAAGATTAAAACTTGATGGAGAAGAGGATATTAAATTAGAATTAGATATTACTGGTAAAAAAGAAGTTAAAGCTAAGGATATTAAGAAAAATGCACAAGTTGAAATAATTAATTCAGATTTAGTTCTAGCTAACATAACCGACATGGCCGGAAGTCTTAATATGGAGATTACAGTAAGTTCGGGCAGGGGGTATAAATCAGTGGAGCAAAAGAAGGGCGAAAAAGAAGATATCAGTTTTATTGAAATGGATGCTGTTTTTTCTCCGGTTCTTTCTGTTGGGATTGATGTGGAGAATGTTCGTGTGGGCAATATGACCAATTGGGATAAATTAATTTTAGATATTAAGACTGATGGAACTATAGAGCCCAAAAAAGCCTTTAATGAAACAGTTAAAGTTTTGGTTAATCAATTTAATTCTTTATTAGACCTGGAGAAAGGATCTAAAAAAGATAAAAAAGAAGAGAAAGAGGATAAAAAGGCTGAGAAAGATGAAAAAGATAAAATAAAAAAAGAAGAGAAAGAGGAAAAAGGCAAGACAGCTAAAAAATTAAAAAAGTAAATAGAATTTTAAGTTTAAGAAAATTTTACAAATATTTTATGAGACATAGAAAAAAAGGAACAAAACTAGGCAGAACAAAGAAACCCAGAGAAATGATGCTCCGTAATTTAGCAGCTAGTGTTGTTATTTATGAAAAGGTAAAAACCACAGAAGCTAAAGCTAAGGCAGTAAAACCTGTGTTAGAAAAAATGATTACTACGGCTAAAAAGGGAGATTTGACTGCCAGAAGAAGATTATTGGCCAAATTAACCCAGGAAAAAGCAGTGAAAAAATTAATGGACATCTTGGGAGATAAATACAAAGAAAGACCGGGCGGTTATTGTCGTATTGTAAAATTAGGATATCGTGCTGGAGACGGAGCTCGAATGGTTCAATTGGAATTAGTGTAAAAATAAATTATAAATATTATGAATAGAGAGAAATATACAATTGATGCTACTGATAAGAGTGTGGGTAGATTAGCTACAAATATAGCTAGCTTACTTAGAGGTAAAAATAAACCAGAATTTACTCCTCACTTAGATCAAGGAGCTGTAGTTGAAGTTAATAATGTAAGCGAATTAAGATTTACTGGTAAAAAATTTGAACAGAAGAAATATTATCATTATTCAGGTTATCCAGGTGGTATGAAAGAAGAGGTTTTAGAAGATGTTTTTAAAAAAAATCCTGATAAAGTTTTGAGAAAAGCAGTTAGAAATATGCTTCCTGATAATAAATTAAGGAAAAATATGATAAAGAGATTAATTATAAACTCTTAATTTAAATAAATATAAAGCGTCAATTTTATGGTGAAAGATACACAAATAAAGAAAGAAGAAGCGCAGGAAAAAAATGAAGAGCTTTCTACTCAAGCTATTAAAAAAAAGGATGAGAAAAAAGGTGTTCCCACTAGTTTTAAGGGTAAATATATTCAGGCAGTTGGGCGAAGGAAAACTTCAGTTGCTTAGATTCGCTTATACGAAAAAGGTAAGGGGAATATTGTGGTTAATAATGAAAGGTTAGAAGATTATTTTAGTGAAGATAGATTAGCCATTGTAACTCAACCTTTAAAATTAACCAGTCATATAAAAGATTTGGATTTTTCTATATTAGTTAAAGGCGGAGGGTCTCAAGGACAAGCAGAGGCGGTTAGGCTAGGAGTTGCTAGGGCTTTAATTATTTTAGATAAAGATACTATGCCTACTATGAAGGCTAAGGGCTGGAATACAAGAGATGATAGAAGAAAGGAAAGAAAGAAGCCTGGTCTTAAAAAAGCAAGAAGAGCTCCACAGTGGTCAAAGCGTTAATATTTTTCTTCATATATTGCATATCAGTCCCACACTAAAATGGTGTGGGACTTTTTTTTCTTGAAATTACGTATTAATAGTGTATACTTTTAAATATTAATTAATATTTATATTTATGTTTGGAGAGAAAATATCGGATGAACAATATGAGAGAAGGGAGACTGAAATGAAAAATACGACAGATTTTAGAAAGGCTTTAGATGGTGGTAATTTGGCAGGGGCCGAGGATTTTTTGAACGAAGTACTTTTGGATCCGGATAAATTTTCTCAATATGATGAAAGGTGGTTGGATCACAGACAAAGGGAACTGTTTCAAGCTTTTTATAAAAAAGAAGATTGGAAGGGAGCAAAAAGAATCATCGAAAAAACAAAAGATTTAAGAAGTAAGGAGGGTAGGATTAATCGTCTCGAAGAATTGAGCGGGATGAATTATGAAATTATTTAAATATTGTTAATGATAATTTAAAAAAGGAGGAAATAATGACTCAATTCATTGGAGAGATCCCAAGGTATTTTTATTTTGCAGGAAGTTATTGCGGATTCGGGTTATTTTTTTCACTATTTCTTTTAGTGGATGATTATAAATATCCACTTTGTCCGGAATGTGGTGATAATCTTGGAACTAAAAGAAAAAAAGGAAGAAAATATTGCAAAATTCATGGATTTTTTTAATTGTTTTATATAGGAATTCTTTTATTAAAAGAAAAAGAATTCCTATTTTTTTATTTGGCGACAGACCCTTTTTATGTTATTATTTTTCTATGGAAAATTTATTAAAACAAATAGAAATCTTGCGAGAGCAAGTTAAAAAAACCCAAGGATTATTAGATATTGAAGGAAAAAGACAAGAAAGCAATGCTAAAAAGATTATATTTTTTTTTTTCAAGCAGAAGACGGCATACGAGATTGTTG
>JAIOTG010000036.1 GCA_021106995.1 bacterium | reverse complement strand
TGTTCTATTTAACTTTTTATCAAGAAAATTGGGTATAAATTTTTTATCGACACCTAAAAATGAATAAATATTTCCGATTTCTCTTTCTGGATTTTCGGAGACACTCTCAAGTATTATCGGTAAAATATTTTCTTTGGGAAAATTATCAAACCACTTTTTCAAATATTCAGAATAATAAAACTTAGAGTCTTTTATCCTTTCTTTTAATTCTTCTTTCAAATTAAAATTTTTTTCTTTATTAAATCTCTTTTTATATAATAAAATTGAAATCTCCCTGTCTAGCGGGCTTCTTAAAAGGACTAATAACTTAACATTGGGGTAATTGTTTAAAATATTTTCAAAAGCGACATCTTTCTCAATATACATAGGACTAACCTCCCCGACAACACTCTCAGTTTTACAATGATTAAAAAAATTGTTATACCTCTCTATTCTCTTGGGATTATTTTTTAAATTTTCCTTGATAAAAAAATCACTCTCCTTTGGCCTGGCTACACAAATATCAAGATGTTCATCAAGACAATTATAAAGCCAAGTGCTAGCGCATTTTGTAAAACCAATAACCACAAAATCCAACGAAGGTTTTTCAAATTTATTTTCTATCATATAGTCTAATATTAACGCGTCTAAATGATTGACATATTTTAGTATATTATGTTATTATTATTAAAGAATACATATAAAAAGTACTTCTTAAGGTTCCGTCCTTAAGCGGTGCTTTTTTTATATTCCAATTTATTTTTTAAATTATTCATAAAAACAATTCTTTCTTTAGCTGTCTTCTTTAGTAAATCAGAGCATGTTTTTTTATAAGGACTTAAAACGCATTTTAATTTATCTTTTTTATATAAATATTTTGTCAAACAGTAAAAATCACCATCGCTAGTAACAATTATAGCTCTTTTATAATTATTATAATCAATCATTGCCTGAAGCACTAAATCAGCATCAACATTGCCCTTAATATTTCCTTTATCGTCTGGAAGTGTGGGTTTAAAAATTAAAATGTAACCAGAATGTTGTAACGAAGAATACAAATCTTGATTAGAAGCTATGTAGCCAATAAATAAATAAGCGGTCTCGACACTGTATTTTTCTCTTAAATATCGTCTAAATTTATTATAATCTAATTTCCAACCCAAACTTTGAATTCCTAAATAGAGATTCTGACTATCTATAAATGCAAAATTATTCTCCTTTTTATACATAAAATTAATTAACTATAGATTTTTATATACTCCTCCAATGTTTTTTTTAATAAAAAATTTTTAGAGTTTTCAAAATTTTGCTTCATTATTTTCTCTTGCATATCCTTTAAGGTTAATTCTTTAAATCTTTCTATAAAATCTTCTTTATCGTCCAATCTATAAATTTCACTAGCAGAGGGCAGAGTTTCTTGGTTGCCACCAACATTTTTAGCTAAGACTGGAATCCCCGCAAAAAGAGTTTCTATAAGGGTAATGGAAAGACCCTCGTAGCGAGAGGGTAAGACAAATAAATCGAAAGCTTTTAGATATTTGGAAGCATTGTCTATATTTCCTGCTAAAAGCACCTTTTTTTCTAAATCCTTCTCTTTTATTAGTTTTTCATACTTATACCTTTCGTCTCCTTCTCCAATAATAATAGCAATTGAATTTGGTTTTATCTTTAAAATATCAGAAAATATATTAATTAAAAACTCATAATTCTTCTGATAGGCAAGCCTGCCAATTGACCCTATAATAAATTTATTTTCCAAATCTATTTTAAGTAAATCTCCTAAACGTTTTTTTGATTCTTCTTCTGTATAAAATTTTAGCACACTTGGATTAAGACCATTATAGACTAGATAGCCCTTTTTAACTAAGCCACTTTTTTCTCCTTTTTCTAAATTTTCCCTACTAACAAACACTGGTTTATCTATAAATTTAAGTAAAAACTTAAAAAAGAATCTATATAAACTCTTTAAAACAGGGTTCTTTTGATAATTTTCATCCAACATAGACATCCCTCTAAAAGTGAACACAATCCTTGGCTTTGATTTGGATAACTTAGCTCCAATGGCAGACAAAAGGGCGTTTGAACTATTTATGTGTACAGTGTCATACCTATTTTTATCGAAGTATTTTTTTATTTCCCAAATAAAAAAAAGATTGGAGAATGGGTTATGTGTTCTTTTTAAGTGCTTAAATCTAATATGCTCTATGTCTAATTTATCCAATTCATTCTTCAAAAAATTACCCTCTCCAAAGCCAACCTTCACTTTTAGGCCTTTTTCCTTTAATCCACGCGCCAAATTCAACACAGACATCTGCGCTCCCCCAACTTCCCCCTTAGTTATTATTATAAATACTTTCTTTGTCATATTACAATCTTTACTTTAAATATTTATTCATTCTTTCTTTAATAAAAGACTTAAAATTCTTTATTCTACTTACTTGTTCTCTAAAAATTAAAAATACCCTTACATCTTTGGAAATTTCATTAAAATTAATATCCTCACATCTTTTGATTAGTTTATCAATAAAAATCTCCTTTTTCATCCCAGAAACTTTAAAAATATAATCAAAATCAGGCTCAGTAAAACCAAACATAAAACTAACATCATAGAAGTCTCTACCTTTGGCTCTCTTTCTTCCTAAAAT
>JAIOTG010000029.1 GCA_021106995.1 bacterium | reverse complement strand
CTCCATTAGAAACATTAAAAACCAAACTATCATATTTAACTTCCCTTTTACAGAAAACACATTTGTAAAAATCAGGATAAAATCCCAAGAAAAATAATATTTTAAACAAAAATGAAATATATAAAAGATCATTACTCACTATCTGATTATTCTCTTCCAAGGTATCAAGAAAATCAACAAACTTATAAAACAACCCGGGATTGAAATCATCATCCTCACGAGTATATTTATCTACAGTTTTTAATATCAAAGAGGCATATTTTGATTTTTCCAAATCACTTTTAATATTTAAATAAAAATTTTTACCTTGTGCTGAACCAATATAATCAAATCTTTTTCCCCTTATTATCATTATGTCAGACAAAACTAAAGGCTCTAGATGGCCGGGTAATTTAGCCCCTTGTTTTAAAGCTCCACGTGCGACTAAAATTTTCTTTCCGAAACTAGGAGTATAAATAGTAAGTCTCAAGTCGCTCTCTCTGTAAGGAGTTCTTTTTAAAATAATTGCCCTAGTATTATATGTCTCCTCCATAGTTTTTTCCTATTAATGAAGGGAATCCAAATATTGTTGCAGTATAACCATGGCGGATGAAGCATCACGTGAAGCTTTTTGTTTTTTAGAGCCAATAAAAGAATCAGCGGTTTTACTAGAAAGTCTTTCATCAACCTCTTTTATGTCCACATCAATATTATTTTTTAATTCCAATAAAAACTTCTCAAATTTAGGGTAAAGAGAGGCTTTTATATCATGCATCTTATAAGGAACACCTATAACGACTTCGTCTACGTTTTCCTCTCTTATAGTCTCCACCAACTCCTTCAGACTACCAACCACCTTCCAAGGAGTGGCTATTTTAATTTCTTCATCAGCACAGGCTAAACCAATTCTTTTTTCACCCCAATCAATTCCTAAATATTTCTTATATTTTCTCATACACTAGCTTTTAGTTAAAATCTCATAAGAATCCTTTGTAACTAATACAGTGTGTTCAAATTGAGCGCTCAGGCTTCCGTTTTTTGTTGTCACTGTCCAACCATCTTCTCGACTTGTAATTACCTCATATGAACTACCTTGATTTATCATAGGCTCTACAGTGAATATCATTCCCTCTCTTAATTTTATTTTATTTTCTAAACTATAATAATGAAGAACATTGGGGTCCTCATGAAATCCCTTGCCAATGCCATGTCCGCCATAATCTCTTACTACCGAATATAAAAAATCTTTTATGTATTTTTCTATTGCTCTTCCGACTTCATATAAATAAATTCCTGGCATTATTACCTCTATCCCCTTATACATAGCTTGCTCAGTTCTTTCCACTAAATCTTCCACCTCCTTATCAACATCTCCAACCATAAAAGTACGTGATGTATCTCCGTGATAACCATTCAATATTACTGTAATATCTACATTTACTATATCTTTATTTTTTAAAACATCCTCAAAAGAAGGAATTCCATGACAGACAACATCATTCACAGATGTGCAGATACTAGCAGGAAAGCCTTGATAATTAAGAGGCGCTGGAATAGCTTTATTTTTTATTATAAAATCATGACAAAGTTTATTTAGTTCTCCCGTGGACACTCCAACCTTAATATATGGTTTAATAAAGTCAAGCACTTGAGCTGCTAACTTACCAGCCTTTTTCATCTTTTCAATTTCTTTTGAATTTTTTATTTTGATCATAAAAATATTTTCCTATTTAAAAACAGGCAGTTATTTATTTTATTTTTACAAAAGTTAGCTACCCCCTTGCAATAAGATATATTATATAGAAGAAATATAAAGATAAAAGAATAAGCCCCTCTTTCTTTGTTAAAATATTCTTCTTGCCTAGATAAATTAAAAATATAAGAAGAAGAGTAACGCCTGCTAATACTAAAATGTCTATATTTAAAAAAGAACTATAAGTAATTGGCCTAATCATAGAACTAAATCCTAAAACCCATAAAAAGTTAAAAATATTAGAACCAACAACATTGCCTACGGCCATACTAGCCTTCCCCCTTCTGGCTGCTGTTATAGAGGCGGCTAACTCAGGAAGAGAAGTTCCTAGAGCCACTATGGTCAAACCAACTAAAGACTGGCTAAGTCCAAGTGTATAGGCTAAATCAGTAGCAGAGCTCACTATCCATTCTCCACCTAAAAACAAAAGCAATAAACCTCCAGTTATCATACTGTAAGAAACCCAAGTCTTGTGTTTATGTATTTCCTCAAGCTCATCTTTACCTAGATCGTCTAGAAGCCCTCTACTAGTTTTAGATAAACCAAAAGTATAATAAATAAAAATTATAAAAAATAACAATAAAACCAGCCCATCTCCACGAGTTAAAACACTCTCTCCTCCTCCATTTAATAAAAAATCATTGACCAAAAAAGCCAAGGCTAAAATTGCTAAAAAAGAAAATGGAATCTCCTTATTTACAGTGCTTTCACTAACTACTATTGGAGAAATTATGGAGATAATTCCTAATATCAATAAAGTATTTGATATATTAGAACCAATTATATTACCTAGTGATATTCCCGAATTACCTTCAAAGGATGCTATTGCACTGATTAATAGCTCCGGGGCTGATGTACCAAAAGCTACTATAGTCAAACCAATAACAAGGTTTGATATTTTATATTTTTTAGCAATAGAAGAAGATCCATCAACTAAAAAATCAGCTCCTTTTATCAAAAAAATAAACCCTAACAATAAAAATATAATTGACCAAAACATAATTTAAAAATCTTAGATTAAAAACCAATAGGTCTTCGAGGATAAGAATCAGAAGATGGTCTCCTACCACCTTCCATGCCCTTAGATATGTCTCTGGAAAAACCAGCATTGGCCCTGTTAGACTTATGAGGATCATCTATTTTCCTGGCAAATCCTTTTCCAGAAATCTGTTCAGATGTTTTAAGACTACTAACCCTATGACTGACCTCGACATCTCCACCACCAAAACCTATATTACTCCTCTGATAACCAGTTCCCGCAACACTGCCCACCTCATCATTAACATCTTCAGATGAATGCCTTGATTCAAAAATATTTCTTCTTTTTTGCTTATCAGTTAAAACAGTTTTGCTTACCTCCCTTTTTTTAGGAAACAGACCAAAAAAAGAACTCCCTGTTTTCTTAACACTAGAAACTGAGTTAATTTTTTTTATTTTATCCCCAACCTTGGGCATATAACCTTCCATTTTTCTTATCTCAGTACGATTCAGGCCCATTTTTCTATACATTTTCTTTCTTGTATATATATCTTTACGGGCTAATTCACTATACATCTTTTTTTTAAATTCTGCGCTACTAAAACTATCATTAAAATGATCACTTACTTTTTCTCTAAGGGGGGTCGAAATACTTTTACCTTGAAAAGATTTTTTAAGATCTTCTCTTGAAAACTTCGTAGACATAATTACTATTTTTTAGTTATTATCTTTTTAAAGTATAACACACTTGGTCTTTATTTTAAAGACAAAAAAATCGCTTAGTTGCGATTTTTTTTATTTTAATATTTTAAATTAAAATTAATCTAAACCTTCATATTCTCTCATGGTCAATTGAGATTCTATTTGCTTAACTGTTTCCGTGGCCACCGACACCACAATCAATAAACTAGCGCCTCCAATAACCAAAGATTGAACATTGGTAAAATAACGCATCACCAAAGGTAAAATAGCAATAGATCCTAAAAATAAAGCTCCAAAAAATGTAATTCTATGAGTAATATAAGCTAAATAATCAATCGTATTTTTACCAGGTCTAATTCCAGGGATGAAAGCGCCTTGTTTCTGTAAATTTTCAGCTATCTTTTTAGGGTCAAAAGTCACCTCAGTATAAAAATAAGTGAAGCCAAAAACAAAACTAAAATAAAGAGCAGCATAAACAAGTTGATTCTGAAAAAGTCCATTTATCCAATTACCAGTACTTACCAACCAGGCCGATTCAGCTTGAATTAAAAATTGAGCTATCATTCCAGGAAAAGTTACTACTGCTATGGCAAATATAATAGGTATAACTCCGGCCATGTTAACTTTAAGAGGAAGAAACGACTCCCCTCCACCCAAACTAGAACCTGTTCTTACTTGTCTAGCATGATGAATTGGTATTTTTCTTTGTCCCTCGTTAATTATTACTACTCCGATAATTGTAATTAAAGTTATTGCAATAAAAGTCACTATAATAAAAAACTGATTTGCAGTATAACCAACAATAGTCTGTTGAACTACTCGAGGTAAACTACTTACGATTCCAGCAAAAATTAAAAGTGAAATACCGTTTCCAATCTTTTTTTCTGTGATAAGCTCTCCAATCCACATAAGAAATATAGTTCCTGCTGTTATTACTATTATCATAGCTGCTAAATCAAAAACTGAAACGACACCAAGAACAGCTGGGGCAGTTTTTCTGAGTAAAGTAACCATGCCAAAAGACTGAATAGCGGCCAATGGAATGGTTAGCCATCTAGTCCACATTGTTATTTTTTGTCTTCCTTGCTCCTCTTTCTTCATCTCCTCCAACTGAGGAACAACCATGGGAAGTAATTCAAATATAATTGCGGCTGTAATGTAAGGCATCACACCCATCATAACAACTGAACAAGTCTGCATACCTCCTCCAGAAAAAAGATTCATCATTCCCAATATTTGGCTAGAAGCAAAGAGCTCCCTTAAGGCCTCAGTATTAACTCCCGGGATAGGCACACTTGCTGCCAATCTAAAAACAGCCAACATTAAAAGAACGAATATAATCTTCTTTCTCAAATCTTTAGCCTTCCATATTTGAATTAATTTATCCATAAAAATTATTATTTTAAGCTTCCACCCTGTTTTACAAGCTGATCAAGGGCTGTTTTACTTAATTTTATATTACGAACAGACAATTTTTTTATTTTAAGATCTTCACTGCCCAATATTTTTATTGGAAGTTTAGCACTTTTAATTAATCCTAATTTCACCAATATTTCTGGATTTATTATATCACTATCTTTAAAATTCTTATTAATAGCCTCTATTTTAACCACCTGATTTGATGGCTTATTAGAATGAAAACCTCTCTTCTTAGGAGTCTGTTTAATTAAAGGCTTCATACCTAAACGCTTAAGACCACTAACTCCTGATCTACATTTTTGCCCTTTTATTCCTCTTCCACTGTATGTTCCTCTACCAGAACCGTCCCCCCTACCAATTCTTCTGCTCTTCTTGTTTTTAGTTTTACTTTTTATTGAGTCTAATGATAAAGTCATATTTTTTTATTATCTTATTTTTTTTCCTTATTTTCAACTTTTTTCTTGTCAACATTTTTATCTCTACCCTCTTTACTGTCAGCACTATCAACTTTTCTTAAATTTTTTAAAATCTCCAAGGTACAAAAAGCATTGTTCATTTTATTGTTAGTACCTAAAATCTTACCAGAAATATTCTTAATTCCAGCTAATTCTAAAATTACTCTAACTATTCCACCTGCTATAACACCGCTTCCAGCCTTGGCCGGTTTTAAGAAAATTTGGGCAGCTCCATGTTTTTCTTTAATCTCATGAGGAATTGTTTCGTTTATTATAGAAACAGTAATCATGTCTCTTTTTGCTCTATTTACCGCCTTGTTTACAGCTATGGCTACATCAGCACCTTTTCCTAATCCAACACCAACTCGTCCTTTTTTATCTCCAATAGCCACGCAAACTCTAAAACTCATTCTTTTACCACCAGCCATAACACGAGTTACCCTAGCGATGTCCAAAATTCTCTGCTCAAATTCATCCTTCCTATCATTCCCCCTGGGTCCACCCTTTCTAAATCCGCCTCTGTTATCTGGTCTATTTTTTGAAAAAATCTTAACACCCTTCTCAATATTATCTTTTTTGGGATAATTTGACTGCTGATTATTTTTTCGAGGTTGTTTCTTCTCGGTAGTATCCATATAATATATTTATAATTAATTTAATAAAACTAAAATTTTAAACCATTCTCACGTGCTCCTTCCGCCACTGCTTTAACTCGACCATGATATCTGTAACCACCTTTATCAAAAACAATTTTCTCAATATTTATCTTTTTTGCTTTATCAGCCATTAATTTCCCCATTTCAAAAGCAACCTCGGTTTTATTTTTCCCTTTAGTACTTTTTACTTCCTTCTTGTTAACACTAGCTAAAGTTTTTCCTAAAGAATCATCTATTAGCTGAATAAAAACCCTATCATTGGAACGAAAAACATTCAACCTTGGGATCAAAGCTGTACCGATAATTTTAGCCCTAGTTCTTTTATGTCTTCTTTCTCTTTTTATATTTTTTTCATTCATATTTAAATTCTAACATTAAATAAATTTATATCAATAAAACTTGATTCTCCTTTAGCAGCAGTTTTTCCTGCCTTTCTTCTGATAACCTCATCAATATATTTAATTCCCTTACCCTTGTATGGTTCTGGTTTCCTTATTTTCCTAATTTGAGCAGCAACTTCCCCAACCGACTGTTTATCAATTCCGCTTATAGTAATTACATTCCCCTCCACTTGAGCTGAAATTCCTTCTGGTAATAAAAAATCTACTGGGTGAGAATAACCGGCTTTTACCACTAGTTTATCTCCGCTTAATGAAGCGTTGTATCCTACTCCATTTATTTCTAATTTCTTTTCAAAACCTTCCTCAACTCCCTTTACCATATTATTAATCAAACTTCTATAAAGCCCCCAAAAGGCTCTCTTTTTCTTATCTTCAAAATTATCAATACTTAAAATAATTTGTTTTTCTTTAATTTCCACTTTAACTAAATCGTTAAGTTTAATCCTAAGCTCACCCTTTAAACCCTTTACAATAATAAAACCTTCATCAATTTTAACTTGAGTGCTTTCTAAAAAATCTATTGGCAATTTTCCTATTCTGGACATATTTCTATAAATTATTGATTAATATATTTCGCATATAACTTCTCCACCAACCCCTTTAACTCTAGCCTCTTTATTAGTCATCAATCCTCGAGGTGTAGAAATTATAGCAATTCCAAAATTATTTAAAACTTCTGGTATCTCATCCTTGTTAACATAAAGCCTTAAACCAGGTCGGCTAACTCTCTTAATATGTGAAATAAAAGGTTTTCCACTCTTTTTATACTTAATGGAAATTTTTAAACTCTTAAAAACAGTATCTCTTTCTTTCTTTTCCTCCTTTTTATCTAATAAAACGCTATCAGCAGGATCTACTACCTCCACTCTTTTTATCCATTTTTCCTTTTCTAACATTTTAGCTATTTCATATTTAATTTTACTCATAGGCAAAACAACCTCTTTTTTTCCTACAGCGG
>JAIOTG010000127.1 GCA_021106995.1 bacterium | reverse complement strand
ACTTATTAGACTCATAAAATAAAGCTCCTATAATAATAGTGGAGGCTAGAGCAAAGACCAAGACTATAACAACAGAGAGATTACAATCCATCCAAAATTTTCTGTGATCTCTATTGTCTTGATTACCGCTTAAATTTTTCATAAGTTATTATTTTAAATTTAAATTAAGTAAATTTTATACTTTAATTTTACCATAATTATCACTTTATTTCAAAAACTTCTAATATCTTATTTTTACTAACCTTCCTATTAAACGATTATTCTTAATTAAAGTGACATTTAAAATATCATTTTTTCTAAAATAAAATCACCTCTCAGCTCCAAAAAAATATAAAAATAGTGACACATTTTTTTATAAAAAAACTCTTGTTTTTACAAAACAAGAGTTTTTTGTCTGAGCCACCTGTCGGAATCGAACCGACGACCTACTGTTTACAAGACAGTCGCTCTAGCCATCTGAGCTAAGGTGGCATATATTAAATCAATTTATACCTAATTCTTAAAACTCCATCTTTAAAATCATAAGAAATTATTTTAAACTCCCCTATTTCGGAAGTAATTTTTACATGGAGCCCTTTACAAATTACTGCATCATAATCCCCTATTTTAATAATTCTTATTTCATTTTGATCAAGAGCTGATTCTGGAACTCTTTTTAAATCAAACCTTTTGCCCGCCTCTTTTAAACTTATAAACTCTTCCGAGACTGGTAAATTTTTTCTTATTATTTCATTAACCTTATCTTCAACTAGTTTGATTTTCTCCTTCGGATCTTCATCTAAATAATAATCACATTTAGATTTCTTTTTTTCAATATGAGCACTAAAACAACGGTCACTGCCCACAAGCTTAACCATGGTTCCGTTTAATAAATGTTCAGCTGTATGCATTTTAATATCAACTTCTTTGCTCATACAAAACTATATATTAAAAAGTGCGCCGTGGAGGACTTGAACCTCCGACCATCAGCTTAAAAGGCTGTTGCTCTACCAACTGAGCTAACGGCGCATAGGATTTAATAAAAAAAGAAACTGCTTTTTTAGAAGCAGAGAAATATTTTATCTAATAATAACAAAACAATTTAAAATTGGCAAGAGTAAAACAAAAACTTCAAAAAATAAAATAAAAAGCCCCCTTAAAAAAATAGGGGGCTGGAGAGTGCGGGATAAAAGGATGGGGGAAAATCCCGCTTGCAGTTAGGCTATAATTGTTTTCAATTTAAAATTGAAATTGAGGGGGTATAAAGGGAAAACAATTTTTTCATTTCAATTAGAAATGTCGCCACCTGCCTTGAATGAACAAATTTTAATATGTCAAAATAATAACACAACATAAAATAATGTCAAGGGGTTAATGGTTTACAATCCCATTTTCCTCGCAAAAAACAAAAACCTATTTATAAAAAATGAATCTCTTTTTAGACTTTCCAAAACGTAACATATGACCTTTCACCAACAATGGCATCATGGGTCGCTATTTGGACCTCAATCACATTCTAAAAAAAATTGGAATATCAATATCGTCTCTATTTATATTTTTATCACTGAAAATTATTTGATTTCATCTTTCTCTCCTGGATAGTAAAGATATCGCCACAAGAAACAATTGAATATAAAACTGTTAATCATTTTAGACAAAATTCTTTCGGCTTGATAAATAAAAAAAAATCCTATAATATAGATTTAATATGAGCAAACAAGGAAAAGAAACAATTGAAAGAATGCCGCCTCAAAATATTGAAGCCGAACAATCTCTTTTGAGCTGTATTTTAATTGATAAAGACGCTATAACCAGGGTTGTTGATATAATATCTGAAAATGACTTTTATAGTGATAAACACTCTATTATTTATAAAACAATGAAAGATCTTTATTCTCGCAGTGAGGCTATTGACATATTAACACTCTCAAATAGATTAAACGAAATAAAAGAACTTGAAAAAATTGGAGGAAGATCTTATCTGGCACAATTATCTTCATTTGTAGCAACTGCCTCTAACATTAAAAATTATGCCAAGATAATACAAAACAAAGCCACTCTTAGAAGGCTTCAGAAAGCAGCTAGTGAAATCACCGAACTTAGCTACAAAGAAGATGAAGACGTAGATGATATTTTAGACCAAACCGAAAAAAAGATACTTAGTGTTTCTCAAAAATATACCAAAAACATATTTTTACCAATAACCAGTCTATTATCGGACGCTTTTAGCCGTATTGATGAACTTCATAAACAAAGCGGAAAATTAAGAGGTCTTTCAACTGGTTTTGTAGATTTGGATAATTTACTAGGGGGATTCCAAAAATCAGACCTAATTATACTGGCTGCTAGACCTAGTGTAGGAAAAACATCATTAGCCCTTGATATAGCCAGACAAGCAGCTTTAAAATCTAAACAAGGAGTAGGAATATTTTCATTGGAAATGAGCAAAGAACAATTAGTAGATAGAATGCTTTGCGCTCAATCAAATGTTAGCCTTTGGAAAATGAGAACCGGTAAATTATCAGACAAAGAAAAAGATGATGACTTTTCCAGAATCGGAGAAGGTATGGGGCAACTTTCGGAAGCTCCCATTTATATTGATGATTCTGCCACGTCTTCTATAATAGATATCCGAGCCAAAGCTAGACGTTTACAAATTGAAAAAGGGCTTGGGTTGATAGTTATAGATTATCTTCAACTTATGGAAGGCAGAGGTAGCTATAGTGGCAATAGGGTCCAGGAGGTAGCCGAAATTAGCAGGGGTCTAAAAGGTATAGCAAGAGAGCTAGACACCCCCGTATTGGCCCTTTCCCAGCTATCCAGGGCAGTTGAACAAACTAAACCTGCTATTCCTAAACTAGCCCACTTAAGAGAATCTGGTTCTATTGAGCAAGACGCTGATGTGGTTATGTTTATTTACCGTAAAGCAGCTGATAGAAACTATAATCCAGATGAACTGCCAGAAGAGCAAAAAAATTGGAGCGAAATCTATGTGGCCAAACATCGTAACGGACCCACAGGAAAAGCCAACCTATTCTTTGATCAAGAAACTGTCAGCTTTAGAAATATGGAAAAAATGAATTTTGACGATGAACCACCAAATTTTTAAATTAATTAATAATTAATAATATTTCTTATGTTTAACAAATTAAAACAATACAAAGACCTACGTTCACAGGCAAAAACAATGCAAGACGCATTATCAGAAGAAAGTGTAACTATTGAAAAAAAGGGAGTAAAAATAATCATGGATGGAAACATGAAAGTTAAATCCATTAAAATAGAAAACAACGTAGATAGGAAAACTATAGAAGAAACCACGGCAGAGTGTTTTAATGATGCTATTAAAAAAATACAAAAAGTAATGGCACAAAAAATGCAAGAAATGGGAGGATTTCCTGGAATGGGATCTTAATAAAAATTTAGTTTAGTTTAAAAAAGCATGGAATATCCACGCCATATTCAAAAATTAATAGAACATTTTTCCCAATTACCAACAGTTGGGCCAAAGACGGCAGAAAGGTATGTTTTTTATTTACTAAAACAGCCTTCTGAGAAACTACAAAACTTTTCCGATGATCTAAAAAATCTGAGAAAAGGGTTAAAAATTTGTAAAAATTGTTTTACCATATCAGAAAGCGACCCTTGTCCGATTTGTTCTGACTCTTCCAGGGATAAAAATTTAATCTGCGTAGTTAGCAACACCCAAGACTTAATAAGTATAGAAAACATAGGTAGATTCAAGGGCGTTTACCATGTATTGGGAGGCTATATAGATACTGTAGAAAATATGGGCCCGGAAAAATTAACCATAAAACATCTAATAAAAAAGGTGGAAGAAAATCCACCTAAAGAAATTGTTTTAGCTCTAAATCCGACTTTTGAGGGCGAAACTACTTCTAAATATATAGCTCAAGTTTTAAAAAAGTATAATATCAAAATCACTCGCCTGGCCAGAGGCTTACCCACCGGATCTGGACTAGAATATGCCGACGCCATGACCATATTAAATGCTTTTGAAAATAGGAATGAAATCAAATAAAAAAATATCGACCTCTAGGGTCGATATTTTTTTTATTTGATAGAAGTAATTTCTACTCTGGTATAATTCTGTCTATGTCCGAAGTTCTTATGATATCTTATTTTATTTTTATATTTAGTCGAATTAGTCTTCTTGCCTTTTTCATCACCCAAGACCTTTGCCTCTGTCTTTTCTCCCAGGGATGGTTGACCAACACTTAAATCTGCCCCATCTTCTTTAGAGGTTAATAAAGTATCAAATTTTATATTACTTCCCTCTTTTTCATCAAGTTTTTCTATAAGCAAAACTTGGCCCTCGTGAACCTTGTATTGTTTTCCACCTGTTTTTATAACTGCTATTTTAGTCATATTTTTATATTTAAAATGTAATTAAAAAACCGCGTCTAAATATGGGCGATTTTCAATATTAAAATTATACCTAAATTTAAAAATATGTCAACAAATTAAGTTAAAACTTTAATTTTAATCCCCAAAACACCATATTTTTTTTCCTCTTTTTTTGAATAAATTTTATAAATATTATCAAGTAAATCACTTAAAAAATAATCTTTAGGATATCCATAATACTCTGGCCCAAAATTATCTATT
>JAIOTG010000075.1 GCA_021106995.1 bacterium | reverse complement strand
AAGGGTCTAACAAGGCTTGAGCAGAGAGTTGATGAAAAATTAACCATGATTTGGATTCTGGAAGAGTTTTCTTTTTAAACCCTAAATTTAAATAGAGGCCACTAGTGTTAGAGCTAGTGGCCTTTTAAAATATTTTTTTCAGTCGTTTATTAGGGTTTTCAATCTCTATCGTGCTACTAATAAAAAAACGCCACATTCGTGACGTCTTTTTATTTCGTAGCCCGTAGGGCAATCGAACCCCTGTTACCAGGATGAGAACCTGGCGTCCTAACCACTAGACGAACGGGCCATAATGAAATAATTTAAAATTTTTTATTAATAAAACAACATTTTATACTTTAATTATTAGATACCTGTCCGCCTTGGGCGGAAACGGGCCATAATTATTCTAAGATTTTACCTTCTATATCTCTGTGTCCTTGTAAAAAATCTTTTGTTTCCATTTCTTTTTTTCCTTCAAGTTGTAATTTTTCTATAATTAAAGCGTTTTTTCCGCATTGAATTACTAGATTATTTTTGTATAAAAAAATTTTTCCAAAAGGAAATTTGTTGATATTTAATATATTACTACTAACTTTTTTTATTTTCAAGTTTTTGTCTTCTAGTTTTGTGTATGCGCCTGGAAATGGGTTTAAGGCCCTTGTTTCTCTTTCTATTTTTAAAGCATCTTTGCTCCAGTCTATTTTTCCATCTTCTTTTTTTAATTTTGGAATATAAGTTGTTTCACTGTCATCTTGATTCTTAGGTTTAATTTTACCCTCTATATAGCCCTTTAAAGCGTTTACTAATAAATCAGCTCCCTGTATCGATATTTTATTATAGAGGCTCTCACTTGTTTCATTCGGTTCAAGGATTATTTTATTTTGTTTTATAATTGGTCCGGTGTCAAGGCCCTCATCCATCTTAATTATAGTAGCTCCGCTAAATTTATCCCCGTTTATTATCGGAGCTTGTATTACGGCCGCGCCTCTATATTTTGGCAATATGGAGCCATGAAGATTAAAGCATCCTAATCTAGGTATATCTAGTAAATTTTGTTTAATGATTTGCCCATAAGAAACAAAGACCATTATATCAGGTTTTAGTTTTTTAATCCTTTCTAAATCATTTTCTATTTTAACTGGTTGCAATACTGGAATTTTATTTTTTATTGCTTCGATCTTTACGGCAGGAGAGGTGAGTATTTGTTTTCGTCCCACTTTTTTGTCTCCTTGGGTTATAACTGCAACAACTTCAAAAAAATTATCGTTAATTAAAGCCTTAAGAGAGGGGATGCTGAATTCAGGTGTGCCAGCGAAAATAGTTTTTATTTTATTTATATTAGACATGCGGTTTTTATAATGATATTATTATATTAAAATTATATAATTTTATGACATTTTTTACTAATTTTATTTTATCTTATATAAGCGGTTTGAATTATTTTAATATTTTGTTTTTAATGATTTTGGAAAGTTCTTTTATTCCTTTCCCTTCTGAAGTTGTGATACCTCCGGCCGCTTATTTGGCTCAAAAAGGGGATTTGAATATATTTTTAGTAATCTCAGTGGGGATAATAGGAAGTCTTCTGGGCGCTATTATAAATTATTACATAGCTTATTATTTAGGAAGAGCCTTGGTTTATAAAATTGCTGATCACAGATTTTTAAAAATAATTTTAATAAATTCTAAAAAAGTCAGAAAATCAGAGAATTTTTTTCTCCGTTACGGGGGAATTTCAACTTTTATCGGCCGTTTAGTTCCTGTTGTTAGGCAGTTGATTTCTTTACCAGCTGGTTTTTCTAAAATGAAATTAAAAAAGTTTTGTTTTTTTACTTTTTTGGGTTCTGGAATTTGGGTTGTGGTATTGGCAATTCTTGGTTATTTTTTTGGAGCTAAAGAGGATTTGCTTTCTTTATATTTTAAAGAGATATCTTTTGCGTTCTTATTTTTAGCCTTTATTTTTGTAATTTTATTTATTTTTTATAAAAAAAAATATAAAGTTAAGAAAATTGATTCCTCTGATTGTATTTAAGTTTTTTTAGTTTTATCAATAAAAAGAACTCCATCTAAATGATCAATTTCGTGTTGTATTATTCTAGCATCTAAATTTTGAGCTATTATTTTCTTTCTTTTCCCCTCTGTGTCAATATAAATACAATTTATTTTTTTATTTCTTTGCACTTGTCCACGGATTCCAGGCACAGATAGGCATCCCTCTTCATCCCAAGCGCGAGCCCATGATCTTTTTGTTATTTGAGGATTAATCATGCAAATTGGTTCGCCGTTTGTGGTCACTATAACAAATCTTAAATTTATACCTACTTGAGGAGCAGCTAATCCAACCCCATCTTTTTTAATCATAGTTTGAATCATATCTTCGCAGAATTCTTGTGTTTTTTTATCTTTTATCTCATTCTCCTCTATGGGCAGGGACTTTTTTCTTAGTTTTGGATTGGGATGAGTTATTATATCGAATATTTTTGACATATATTAATAAAGAAGTTAAAATTTATAAAATTAATACTAAATAGGGTTTAAATATAACAGAAAATATGAAAAACGACAATAGTTTTGATAAATTAGGCGATTTGTTTAATAAGAAGAAAGAGATTCCTAGCCCCCCAGCTTACAGATGGCAGGATTTAGCTTTGAGTATTATAAAAGAACTAAATATCCCTGACTTTAAAAAATCTTCTGTTTTTAAGGCCTGTAGGGATAATTCTAGAGAGTTTATAGAAAGGTGTCTAAATGACACCAAGGAACTTTGTGACGGCAAAGATAAATGGAGATATTTTTTTAAATTAGTAAGTAGCCCTAATACTAAAAAAGATGCTATAGATAAAAAGACATAGTTAAATAACCAACTCCAAAAGGGTGTTCATAGGAAAATAGTTTTGGGCTATAATTGAGATTATTTAGAGTGCCCATTAAGAGACTTATTGATTTTAAACCTTCTGTTTCTACTTCTTCTATTAAATCAGGACTTATTTCAATTAAATTTTGATTTTTTTTATTTTGGAGATATTCAACTATCCTTTGATCAAACTTAATAGCTTTTGGAGAAAATCCGGCTGGGGCATTTGGGGTTAGCTTATGAGACAGATCTCCTGAGGCAATTATTCCAACCCTTTTATTGCTTTTCATTAAAGCTTTTTGGATTTTTTCTCCTATCAAAAAATGTTCATTCAGGCTGGCCTCAGAACAATAAAACGGTATTATTTTTACATCTTTAATATTTTCCGTTAAGAGATAGAGGGGTATTCCGGCACCATGGTTTAATTCCTTTTTATTAATTAATCTGATTTTATTTTCCCCAAAAATTTCTTTTTTGATTTGATGAGTAAGAAGAGTATCGCCTTTTAGTAATTTTTTATTACCAAAATCACCAAATTCTTTAAAGTTAATTTCAAATTCTTCTGACATGCTCACGGAAAAGGTATCATCATCTCTTTGGCTGTGAGATGAGATTATAAGGAGGGTTTCTATTTGGGTGCTATAAAATTCTTCTTCTATTTTTTTTATAGCGTTTATAGTTTTTTCTAGTAGCTTATTACTTTCTTTACCAATAGATGGAATTAATAAGGGGGAGTGAGGGGTTATAATTGAATGAATAATAGGCATAAATGGTTAATTAAAATTGATTTTTTATTGCTTCGCCGTCAGGATATATGTCTATTATTCTTTTTGGGACTGTAATTATGTTTTCCCATCTATAACCTAGTTCCAAGAAGATATCCCCGGATATGAAAGGTCTTTTTCTGCCGTTTGAGATTAAATATACTGCTGTAGACTTTTCATGAGTTAGGAGTTCTCCGTCTTCAAATTTGACAGTGCTCACTTTTATATAATTTTCTAATTCTTCAGGAGTTGTTGGATT
>JAIOTG010000122.1 GCA_021106995.1 bacterium | reverse complement strand
TACCCCAATGCTTAAGATAAAAGTTTTTTTATTAGATAGGGAGTGTAGTTCTTAAAACAAGTGAGAGTTGCCCCCGCCAACATCAAAGAAGTATTATATTCCGGAATCGATGAATTTACGATAACTGGTCCATTAAAACCGGACTCTAAAATAAACTTTAAAAACGGAATAGTGTTAATTTCGCTACCAGGAACACAGGCGTCTAAAACAATAGCGTCCAAATTATCTTCATAAGACTTAAACAGTTTTTCAGCTCCAGAGAGATCATTCGCCCAATAAACAACTATATCCTGCTCCCCAATATATTTGTTTAATTTTATCACAAAGAGCTTTGCGATCGCTCTTTCATCTTCCACTAATAAAACTTTTTTACATATCTTTTCTTTTTCTTCCAATTTTACCCCTCCTTTTTTGATTAAATTAACAATAAATTAAGGTTTTTTTACCCTTATTCCCTCGCTTTGTTTATATAACTTATATAAAGTAAAATTATCACCTATTTTAGCTATTATGTCAATACTAAGGCCGACTTCTTTTAATCTACGGCTATTTAAATATTCTAAATCTTTATCAGTTAAAGAAAAATTATAATAATAAACCGGCAAATAATTAGCAACTCCAGAAAATTTTTCATTAATTAAAGGATCGCTAAAATCACCTACTATCACCTTCCTTTCAGGAAAAAGCAATTTATCATAATAAGTTGTTATTATGACTGAGTTAGATTCCGTTTTGTTAATAATCTCTGTATAAGAGTTTTGTACAGTTTTCTGTTTACTGAAAGAATAAAAAATCCCCTCTTCTGATCCAAAAAAAACAAAATTTAAAGAAATTAAAACAAGCAGCGCTACTATAACAATTCTTAATCCATTTACTAAAAAACTAGTTCTTAAACTAAAGATTTTTTCTAAAAGAAAATCTTTAGATAAACACAAGGCATTCCTTTTCCCAAAAATCCATTTTTTAGTAGAAAAAAGTCCTCGAGTAACTTTTAATAAAAATAAGCTAAAAAGGGGGAATGCTCCTAAATATATTGGTAACCAATATCTAGTATAAGAATTTCCAATAGTATGACTATTTATATCCGGATTATCATAAAATTGCCAACTTCCATAATATAGAACCAAGATAATTGAAGTTATGGCGTAAGCTATTAAATAAACATAGCCCTTCTTCCCCAATCTATAAAATTTTTGAAAGTATAAAAATAGACCCAAAATTGATGGCCAAAATATCCAAGGAAACATCTTAATAAAATAAAAATTAAGCATAGACCAGGACTTATCAGGCTTAAACCCAAAATAAAAAATATTATTTTTTATTTCCTTTATAGTCTCCTTTGCTTCATTAAAATTAGTGGGAACAACTGATCCTGCCAAATTCTTACTAGCACTTCCTATCTCTGATAAAGAATTATTCATTTCGGGATAACCACTATAAAAAGGGGCTCCGAATAAAATTTGATTCCAATACCCAGCCGGGAGCCATGCTAAAATAAAAAAAGATAAAAAAACTAATAATTTAGCTATTCCTATACGCTTAAAATTAAATAACCACAAAATAAAAAAAACTGGAGCAACCCAAAGAGCTTCAGAGGTTCTGGTTATTAAAGCAAGTCCTAAGAAAAAACCACCTAAAGCAGAAGAAGCACCCGTAAACCAATTAATAGTCCTTAGATCTATATTTAAAAAATCCATCTTCCACATTCTTGTTTTTTCTACCATTAAATAAGAAAAATAGAGACTAGCCAGAAAAAGAACCAAAAAAAGCACGTTGTGGAACATGCTTCTGGAAGAATAATAAATATAAACAGGGAAACTGGCTAAAATAAATGAAGACACGAGAGCATTGCGACGCCCAAAAAGTTTTTTAACCAAAAGATAATAAAAAATAATTCCTAGACCAGCAAAAAAAGGAGTTAAGTAAGGTATGATTTTATAGCTAGAAAAACTAACAATCTTCCCATAAATTAAAATAATTCCCAAAAAACTAACCGGCTTTAGATTACCCCAATCACTCCTTATACTCCTAGGATGCATTATGTCTTCAACATAAAGATTATATTTCTCAAAAAAACTTACCTCACCTGACTGACCGTAAAGTTTAGTAAAAATATAATTAGCGTTTTCATCGGGTGAACCCCAAAAAACAAAACCGTCAGGACGGACTAAATGATTATAATAAGAAGTACCTGCAAAAAAAATAACGGCTAAAAACAGAACCGCTATAATATGCCAATGGTTTCTTATTCCTCTCTTTAATAGTTTAATCAATTTTAAGCCCATATCTAAGCTAAATTTTAATTAAATTACCTTAACAAGAAAACTATTTTTCTGCAAGAGTTTAAATATAAATGAAAGAGGAGAATAATTTATATTCCATACGTAAGCAAACTAACAATTGCAAAAGCGATGGCCAAATATAAAGTGCCAGAAGCCAGAGGTAGAGCTCCTGCCCAGTTAAAAATTATAGACAAAAGGAGAATAGTAACACCCAGAACTTGTAACATCATTTTTATTTTTCCCCAAATATTAGCCTGAATTTCGGCTCCTCTTCTTTTTCTCACCCAAGCAACTATTATAATAATAACCTCAATAGAAACAATAAAAATAGAAGTCCAAAATCCTATATATTTTAATACTATAATAAAAACCATCGCTCCTATTAAAATTTTTTCCGCCAAAGGATCGTAAACTTTGCCCCATTCTGTTATTTCATCTCTAGTCCTGGCCATGGACCCATCTAGGGCATCGGTAAAAGCAACCAACAAGAAAGAAATAAGCCCTATTAAGTAATGGTCAGAAAACATCAAAAATGCTACTATAGGAGTAGTTAAAAACCTAAAAACTGTTAAATGATTAGGTTTGACAGACTTTGGAATAATTTTCAGAACAGTTTTGGCCAACAATCTGTCATGAAGGAAAATAATATCACTTTTTTTAAAATTGTTATCAAGCATATAAAATGACGAAATTCAAAATAAAAAACCTCGATTTAATAAGCATATTACTTATAAGTCTAATTTCAGTTATTGGAACAATAGTTTATTATGTATATTCCTTAAATTTAATAGGTCTTAC
>JAIOTG010000026.1 GCA_021106995.1 bacterium | reverse complement strand
GCCATGAATCCAGTTGATCATCCTCATGGAGGTGGAGAAGGAAACCAATCTATTGGATTAAAACATCCTAAAACACCTTGGGGTAAACCAGCTATAGGAGTAAAAACCAGAAAGAATAAAAGAACAGATAAATTAATTATAAAAAGAAGGAAAAAAAGAAGATAAATAAATAATTTAAATATATGTCCAGAAGTTTAAAAAAGGGTCCGTATATAAACCCTAGAATTTTAAAAAAAATTAAAGAATTAACACCTGGTGACAAGACAGTTCTTAAAGTGTGGGATAGAGCTTGTACTATAACTCCAGAGATGGTGGGCTTCACTATTGCTATTCATAATGGCAAGAAGCACGTTCCAACTTTAATTACGGAAGATATGGTCGGACATAAAATGGGTGAATTTGCTTTAACTAGGAAATTTATTAGTCATGGAGGAAAATTGGCTCAAAAAGCCCCTAAAAAATAATTTATAAATAAGAAATTTAAATAATATAGAAAATATGGAAGTGAGAGCAAAGGCAAAATTTGTGAGGATTTCTCCCAGAAAAGTTAGATTAGTAGTTGATCTTGTTAGAGGTTTGGGGGCAGTAAAAGCCTTAAGCCAATTAAAGTTTGTCAATAAAAAATCAGCCCACCCTGTATATAAATTGGTTGAATCAGGCTTGGCTAATGCAGAAAATAATTATAACTTAGACAGAAATAATCTTTTTATTAAAGAAATTAGGGTTGATGAAGGCAAGACATTGAAAAGAATTTTTCCAAGAGCTTATGGTAGAGCTGCTCCAATTAGAAAGAGAACTAGTCATATTAGTGTAGTAATAGGTGAAATAAAGGATTCGGGAGTTGTCGAAGCTAAAAAACAGGAAGTAGAGGCTCCAGTAAGCTTAGAAGAACTTTCTAAGCAGGCAGAAGAAGGAAATAAAAAAAATACTAAGAAAAAAATAGACAAGAAAGATGTGAAAAAAGAGAAAAAGAAAAATGATAAAAAACAAGAAGATAATAAATAATTTGTTATATGGGTAAGAAAATAAATCCAAAAATTTTAAGAATAGGAACTATCAGAACTTGGCCTTCGGTTTGGTTTGGTGTCGGAGATGATTATATTTCCAAGGTAAAGCAAGATATTGGGGTTAGACGATATTTATTTAAAAATTTTAAAGAAGCCGGGATTGATAAAACAGAGATAGAGAGAGGTACAAAGAAAATTGTCATTAATATTTTTACAGGTAAGCCAGGTATGCTTATTGGAAGAGGTGGGGCTGGCATTGAAGACCTAAAGAATAAAATTCATAGAAAATTTTTAAAAAATTTCAGACCGGGTGAAATAGAAATAAACATTAAAGAGGTGAGTAGGCCAAATTTAAGCGCTCAGATAGTTTTGCAATCAATGATAATTGACATAGAAAAGAGAGTTCCTTTTAGAAAGGTTATGAAGCAAGCAATAGGTAGAATTGAGAAGGCCGGAGCTGAAGGGGTTAAGGTTCAAGTTGGTGGAAGATTGAATGGGGCAGAAATAGCTAGAACGGAAAAGTTGGTTAAAGGCAGACTTCCTTTGAATACTATTAGAGCTGATATTGATTATTCTAGAGGTTGGGCAAGTACCACCTATGGAAGCGTTGGAATAAAGGTTTGGATATATAAAGGAGAAGTTTTTAGTGATAAAAATAAAAATAATACAGGAGAAGTTATCAAAAAAAACGTTTAAAATAAAAAAATAATATATGTTATTTCCTAAGAAGACAAAATACAGAAAAGCTCATAAATTAAAAAAGTTGGGCAAGGCCACCAGTATGAGCAGTGTTGATTTTGGTGATTATGGATTGAAGAGCCTGCAGTCATGTTGGATTACTGCCAGACAGATTGAAGCTGCTAGAAAAGTTATGACTAGATATACAAGAAAAGGTGGTAAAATTTGGATAAGAATTTTTCCTGCTATGCCTATAACTAAGAAGGGCGGGGAGATTCCTATGGGTAAAGGTAAAGGTCCTGTGGATCATTATATCGCCGCCGTTAAGGCCGGAACAGTAATGTTTGAAATGGGAGGAATTAGCGAAGAGATGTCTAGGGAGGCCATGAATTTAGCTGCTTACAAATTGCCAGTTAAATGTAAAATTGTAAATAAAAATTAAGATTATTTAAGATAGTTATGAAATTTAAAGAATTACAAAAAAAAGAAGAAAAAGATTTGCAGGAAATATTACTCAAAAATAGGGAGAAGCTAAGAGAATTACGTTTTAAGGTTAGTCATGGTCAATTGAAAAATGTTAGAGAAATTAGAGAAATTAGAAAAGATATTTCTAATATTTTAACTGCTTTAAATAAAAAAAAGGAAATTAAGAATAGTAAATAATTTATTTATTTTATATGGATAATACAAAAGATAAAAAAAATCAAAAAGAAAAAGAGGATAATACTGAAAAAGAAATAAAAGCTGTGATTAAAAGAAAAATTCAGGGCATTGTTGTTGGCGATAAGATGAATAAAACTTTAGTTGTTAAAGTAAATCAAGTTAAGATACACCCTAAATACAAAAAAAGATACACTGTAAGTAAAAGGTATAAAGTTCATGATGAGAAAGAGATGTTTAGGGAGGGTGATGAGGTTGTTTTTGTAGAATGCAGACCTTTGAGTAAAGATAAGTGCTGGAGGGTTATGTACGGAGATAAAAAATAATTTAATTATTTAGAATATGATACAAGTAGAATCAAAAATAAAAGTTGCAGATAATTCAGGTGCCCGTCTAGTTCAGTGCATTAAGGTTTTAGGTGGATATAGAAGAAGGTATGCCAGCGTTGGAGATGTTATTACAGTAGCGGTTAAAGAAGCGGTTCCTCATTCTAGTATTAAAAAAGGAGACGTTTTAAGAGCTGTAATTGTAAGAACGAAGAAGGAAATAAAAAGAAAAGACGGTACTTGTT
>JAIOTG010000089.1 GCA_021106995.1 bacterium | reverse complement strand
TTAGTCTTATAAAAATAAAAAAAGATTTAGCTGGATTAGACAGGCTCGTGATGTTTAGTCTTATTGATTAATTTTATCATAAATACTTTTTGATTTATATTTTTCATTAACAACTTCTACCCAGGTTGTGCCTGGGTTAAAATAAAATTCTTCCCCAAAAATATCATAATATTTAGTCCTGTTTTTATTGGATTTTTTCTCCCATACAGCTTTAAAACATGAACCATCTCGACATATAACAACATCACCCTTTCCTTGTACTTTTATATTTAGTCTTAATTTGCTATCTACAATCTCAAAAGAAGTATATTGAATAACTATATTTTTAGCAGTTATTTTATTATTCTGAAAGTCTTTATGTATTTTGTTGTTTAAAAAACGAATGTATAAATTATCGTCTTCATTGTATTCCCAATATACTTCGTATCCCGGGTTTTTAAAATCTATTTTTATTTTATTAAATTTATTGATTTCTCTTTCAACTTTCCCCTCCCCCTCTTCCTTAAATCTCCAACTGTCAAAATTTCCTTTTGTTAGATTTAGTTTTTCTAAATATTCTTTTATTTTCTCAGAAGAGGTAAATATATTATGGGGGGCATAATTTTTATCAGAACGCCAAAAATAATTAGTTTGATAAAACTCGTTAAGATTATTAATATCGTCTTTTATAATTTTAGCTAAAGCAGAGGGGCTTCCTCCACAATGAATTAGAAGCGCCGATAATCCATTTGTCCATTCAATAAAGTAAGGCCTAGCACTTCTAATTGGCCCTATTTCTTTAATGTTATCATTTGTGTCAAAGAAGGCTAAATACCTAGTTATATTGCCTTCAGCCTCGGTTTCATAAACCAATTTAGCCCTAGATAAACCTGATGGCGGTCTAGCGTCAATATGATTATCAATAATCAAGGCCACTGGATAAAGGTTTGATTTAGAATCCTCAACCATAATCCCGTCTAGAAGTCTCCTTACACAATTGTCGCAATAATTATCATTTAATTTTTGTTGGTTTGAGATATTTATTTCTTCTTCAAATAAATTAATGGAATTATAACTTTTACATAATAACACCAAGAGAACAATAGAAATTATTATAAAAATAGGGAGAATGAGATAAAATAACAACCTCCAAAAAGTATAATTTTTTCTTATTTTTTTTAATATTATTTTATTCATAAAAGAGGGCCCGCTCTTTTTATTTACCTTCTTCCTTACCTTCTTCCTTACCTTCTTCCTTACCTTCTTCCTTACCTTCTTCCTTACCTTCTTCCTTACCTTCTTCCCCGCCTTCTCCTTCCACTTCTTTTGGCTCCTCTTCTTTTTCTTCTTCAGGAGGTGTAACATTTATAACCACATCTTCTTCTTCACCTGTAAATTCTATGCCCCTAGGAACTTTTAAATCTTTTATTCTTATGTAATCCTCAAATGTTTCAAGTGTTGATATATCTACCACAATTTCGTCTATGAGATCACCGGGGTAACATTCCACTTCAATATTATATAAATTTTTAACTAAAAATCCACCCAATTCTTTAATTGCCTTAGATTCCCCGATAAAATTAAGAGGAATTTCTGTTGTAATTTTTTCATTCATGTTTACTTTATAAAAATCAACATGAATAAAATCATCTTTTATAACATCTCTTTGAATATCTTTTATTAAGATTTTTATAGGTTCTTCTTTTTCAATTTTTAAATCAATTAAGCTATACTCCCCTGCTTGTTTATAGGCTTTTTCAAATTCACCTCTTTTAAGTTTTAAATTCTTATTTTCTGTTTCTGGACCATACAAAACAGCTGGAATGAATCCACCTCTTTTTAATTGCCCTGTTTTTTTTTCTTCTCTAATTTCAGCGTTTAATTTTACGTTTGCCATAAAAATATAAAAAATAAACAACAAGTCAAATTTTATTGTTTATTTATTTGTTTAAGTAATTAATTTTTGACTGTATTATAATGTTTTCCACAATTCCTATTAGAATAAAGTTAGAAATTAAAGCACTACCCCCATAACTAACGAAAGGCAATGATATTCCAACAACTGGAAATATTCCAATATTCATACTAATATTAATAAACATTTGAATAAAAATCAAGCCCACAACCCCTAAAACAAAAAAAATCGCAAAATCGTCCTTAAAATTTTTTAAATTTGTTAAACATCTATAAAAAAATACTATAAAAAAAGATAGGACAAGAAAAACGCCAATAAAGCCCAACTCTTCTGAAATAACAGCGAAAATAAAGTCATTTTGAGCTTCTGGGAGAAATTTAAGTTGAGATTGAGAGCCAAAACCAACCCCCCTCCCTATTATTCCCCCAGACCCAACTGCTATTATTGCTTGTGATACATTATACCCCTGATCCAATGAACTTATTTCCGGATTTAAAAAAGTTTTAATTCTTTCTTTTTGATAATCTTTAAAATAAAAACTCCAAATCAACCCAGTTCCAAGGATGAAGATTATTCCCAATACAAAGAAATATTTTTTATTAAAACCAACAAAAAATATAACAGAAAGCCATATAAAAAAAAGCATCATTGCTGAGCCAAAATCGGGTTGTAAAATAACTAAAATAAATAACGCAAAAACACTTAATCCA
>JAIOTG010000120.1 GCA_021106995.1 bacterium | reverse complement strand
TTTATTTAATATTCAAAAATCTAAAAAACTATATTTCCCGATGATTCTATATGGATTAAAAAATAAATTTACATCCGACAACAGCGTATATCCAAAATTGATTTGCAACATCGGATCATACGCAAGAGTTGTGCGAAATAAAAAATAATTTTAAACTTTTTATGATTAATATTGTTGGACATAAAGGAGCTGCTGGATATGCTCCAGAAAATACCTTGCCCTCATTCCAAATGGCAATCGCCATTGGTTGTGATCGCGCCGAACTTGATGTCAGAAGTACAAAAGATGGCCAGATAATTGTTTTTCATGATGATGAAGTTTCAAGACTAACCAATGGCGTGGGTCTTGTCAGCGAGATGACATTATCTGAGATAAAAAAATTGGACTATGAGCAGGGCGAAAAAATACCCACACTTCAAGAGGTTATCGACGTATGCAAAAATAAAATCGATTTACAGATTGAACTAAAAACTAACGGGACACCTGAGCTAGTTAATAACATTGTTTTAAAAAACGATATTCAAGATCAAGTCGTCATTACTTCTTTTCAGGACTACTTACTTAAAGAAATTAAGCAGCTTAATCCCAATTTAAAAGTTGGCTTATTGTTTAAAACTGACGAAGTGATGTCTGAAATATGGAATTTAATGGAAAGCATCCCTTTGGATTTTTTCGCCCCGTATTCCGGACTGGTTACCAAAGAATTTGTTGATAAAGCCCACAGTTTCGAAAAATCTGTTTATGCATATCAAGTTAATAAAAAAGAACTAGGTGATAAACTAAATGAAATGGGAGTAGATGACATAGGGACAGATTTTCCAAAACTATTTATTAAGGAATAAAAAGTTTAAAATTATTAGGCTTAGTATTAACTAAAACAAAATGAAAACAACTCTACTAATGGCAACATCAGTAAATGGATTTATAGCTCGTCGTGACGGTGACGAGGATTTTTTGCCAAGTGAGAACTGGAAACAAATGATTTTCTATATCAAAGAGCACGGAAACCTTATTTGGGGAAGAAAAACATATGAAGCAGTCGTTTCATGGGGTGATAAGTATGTAGAAAGTCTAAAAAATTTTCCAATTATAATAGTTTCTAAAAGCAAAAAAGCCTTTTCTGAAAGCAACATCACGGTTTGCTCGTCACCTGAAGAGGCTGTTGAAATCGCTAAAAGTAAAAACTATAAAAAAGCGTTATTATCTGGTGGCTCTTCATTGAATACGTCCTTTATTAAAGCCAATTTAGTAGATGAAATTATTATCAGTATTAATCCAACGATTTTAGCAGATGGTATAAAATTATTTAGCGAGAGCGATTTCGAAATAAAATTAGAATTGAAAAAAGTAGACGAGTTGTCTTCTGGTATCGTTCAATTACGTTATTCCGTAATTAACGTCATCCCTGACAAATCCGCCTAACAACACCACAATAAGCGACTACAGAAATATTTCTTAATCAAATTTCAATGCCAATTTATTATCCAATAAAAAACTGAAGTAAAACTTCGCTTCATCAGTGAATGTTAATTGAAATAATTAAAACTTTTATCTTTATTTAAATAAATCATTTAGGAATTTTTTTTCTATGCCTGAATTAACAACACCATTTATAATCTCTCAAGTAGTAATGTTTATTGCAATGGGCTTTGATTTTCTAAGTCTGCAATTTAAAAAACGAGAGTACACCTTTTTATGTCTAATAGTATCAGCTAGTTTAATAAGTACCCATTATTTTTTATTAAATAAAACCGCAGCTGGTATTATTGTTTTTATATCAGTTTTGAGATTTATAACCTGTTATTTTACAACAAATAAAAAATACTTAATTCTCTTTATTTTATTAAATACGATATCATTATTTTTTACATACAAAGAATTATCCGATCTAATCATATATGTTGGTTTATTTATATTTATTATTGGAAATTTTCAAGCAAATAATAAATTAATGAGAAAATTAATGATGATTGGCACATCTATTATTGTTTTATATAATGCTATTATATTTTCACCAATGGGATTTATTGGAGAAGGTATATTTTTAGTAAGTAACTTTATCGGTTATTATCGACATTATATTAGAAAAAATATTTAAAAATGCTAATCAAACAAATTAAACACAACTCTAAGGAATATCAAGAAGCTGTCGATTTAAGAAATACAATACTTCGACAACTCCTAGGATTAATACTCGATGAAAAAGACTTACAGGAAGAAAAATCTGATATTCATATCGCTTTTTTTGAAAATAACATAATAATTGGTACACTTATACTTACTCCCAAAGATAAGAATATTGTACGCATAAGGCAAGTCGCAGTTGCAAATGATTATCAGGGCAAGGGTATTGGTTCAAAATTGGTTAAATTTGCCGAAAAATTTGCCATAGACCATAAATTTTCAAAAATTATCTTAAGTTCCAGAAATACTGCTTTAAATTTTTACAAAAAAAATGGATATCAAACTTTGGGCGAAGAATATGTTGGTAAAACTATTAAGGTTCCACATTTTGAAATGATAAAATACATCGCCTAACAAAGAATATCTGATTCAAAAAATATGACAAAAAAAATCTACACAATTAGCGACACGAATCACATGGATTGGGCAGAATTCGGAAAAATCTTAAACACCCTTATTCAAAAACTTGATGATTATCAGAAAAAAAATAACATGAAGTTCGATATTGTAGCTCCTATACTGAGGAGTGGCGGAATACCAGCAACTGCCATTGCAAATAGATTTAAAATAATGCTATTTTTACCCATTCAAATGAAATACATTTACGACGAGAATGATCCGACTAAGGTTGAACATAAGCAAATGATATCACTTCCTGAACTATTACAAAAAACTCCTAATAATCCAAATATTCTCGTCTGCGAAACTAATACTGGCAGTGGTGAATCGGCAAATAAATCTATCGCATTAATCAAAGAAAAATATCCCACCTCGACGATATATTATGCTACCATTGCGAAAGTTTACGGAGACCCTGATACTCTCGAACATGTTAAAGATTATTTCTGGGGTGTTCAAATAAATGAATCATTTAAAGCAAATAAAGAAGAAGAAAAACGTCTTAGTTTACGTCCCAAGATTACAATTTTTCCGTGGGAAACAGCGGAATTTGAATTATCCGACATCAACTCTGGATAAGCCAGTAATAAACTTCAAAACACTAAATGCGCGCGCACGTTATGTAAAATGGCCCTAAAAAAAGGCCCATAACAACTAAGTATGGGCTCTTTAGATTGGCAGTTCTCATCGAACTACTGATTAACTACGGCTTTAAGATTTTTAAAGTACGACCTGATACTCGCTTTGCCAATTTCATTTTGCGCTGAAAATTTCGAAGCCATTCCTAGAATAGCCTCCATCGCTTTACAGCTCATTTTGCCCTGTTTACAGGCTTTTTCAGAAAAGCATCCTTCGCAAATCTTGAGTATTAATTCGTCTAAACCAGGACAACCTTGAGCAGCGAGCAAACGATCTAATGATGATTGTTCTGACATTTTTTCTACCTCCTATTGCATTTTATGGTTATAAGACTTATTAAATTATCACTTTGTAAGTGAAATGTCAATTTTTTTTAAAAGAGCTTAAAAACAAAGAATTGAATTTATTATATTATATTATATTTTTTTCACTCCACTCAAATTTTTAAAATCATTATAATTATTATAAAGAATTTAAAAAACTTCAGACGCAAACAAATGTTAGACAAAATATTGATTAAAATAAATTAAATATCCACAACCTCGCACCTTGATTTTTTTCTAAATATATGTTACAATTACTTTAGAGGAATAAAAAATTTCTCCAAAAACAAAAATAAAAATAAAAAATGTCTTTTAAAATTAATCAGAAACTAAAATTTAGTTACTTTTGTAATGTTTTTATAATTAGCTCTATTTTTTTTGCAGGGCTTTTTTTATTGCCTGAAACAGCTTATTTAGCTGGAATAGACTCTATAGATATAATAAATCTAACCAATCAAGAAAGACTAAATAATAACCTAGAAAAACTGGATTTTAACCCTAAATTAAAGAAAGCAGCTTATGCTAAAGCTAAATTTTTACTAAATAATCAAATATTTACTCATAATACTTCTGAGAAAAAATTCTCAGACTGGATTAAAAATGTTGATTACGAATATTCCTTTGTAGGAGAAAATCTGGCAATAAACTTTACCGAGAACGAAGAAGTGGTAAGGGCTTGGATGGAATCAAAGGGACATAGAGAAAATATCTTAAGTGAAGATTATACAGAAATAGGGGTGTCAGTCTTGGAAGGAGAGTATGATGGCCACTCCACCTACTTGATAGTTCAAATATTTGGAACTCCTCGAAACGAAAAAAAAGTACTACAAGCTAATTCATCTCCATTTTTAGCAAGTAGTACTACAATAACAAACGTTGATAACAATATAAATATCGATAATTTTAATCCTACCACCATAACTTTTACTCAAGACAATAAAGCAACTACTCAAGATTTATTAACCATATTAATGAGTATAATTATTGCTTCTCTACTCAGTTATCTATATACCCTAATTTTGTCTTATATAATAAAGAAATTTAAAAAAGATTCTTTTGGAAAGGACCTTTCTCATCATCATTAAAAATCTTAATCTGACCGTACTCTCCATCAAAACCGGGTTTTATAATTACTTCTCCCTTTCTTACCCTCTCTACACCATCCGCTATTATTTTACTTGAATATTTTTCAATTAAACTCTTATCAGCTTTTGTTAAAATAAACAACTCATTACCAACATTTTCTACTAAAAAATTATATTGACTCAATACCTTTTTAGAGCTTCTCGATTTAATATTTAAACTCTCAGCTATAATCTTATCAAGCCCAACCAATTTAATAAAAGGAGTGTATTTTTTAGGAATAAATCCCTCTGGTCTATCCGCGAGCTCTTCTACACGGTTTAAGACTCCTATTGTTAAAGGCTTTTTGGAAACTGGGCATATGCCTTTATTTTTTTTAGCCTCACTCGGTTTAAGACTAATATTACAAGTCCGATGACCGTCATAATGGTACATCCCCTCTTCGGGATAAAATTCAATTGTTCTCTTAAGTTTATTTAAATCCTTGTTTTTTATAGTTTCATATATCTCCTCATAAGTCTCAACTTCCAAATTCATAATATTGGCCTCTCTGCCTATATTAGGTAGACTATGAGCATCAGAATTAGAAAGAGTGGTCAGCTTGTCTAATTCTGAAACTCTCCAATTCATTTCTGGATCGCTTGAAAGGCCAGTCTCATAAGCATAAATATATTCTACTTGGTCATGAAAACACTCCTCCATAGAATCAAAACCGGATTTGGAACCAAAAACAGCAAACCAAGGAGTCCAGATGTGAGCCGGATAGATTAAAAACTTCGGATGTATTTTTAAACAAAGCTTAACTAAATTAGGCGCGCTCATTCCTAGAATAGGCCGTCCATCGGATCTTATATTATAATGCTTATCTAAATGCTTATTCAACTCTTCTGCTGCTTCTAAATTAGGGGCATTAACCATTATGTGAATTCGCCTAGCTTTACCCCCGTCTTTATAAATCAAAGCAAGCTCAGTTGATAAAATAAATTTTATTGACTCATCTTCACTTTTTTTAAGCTTGTAGAGTCCAAAATTATTAACTTCTTCTAAATTTTCTTTTATATGCTTAAACCATTCGGGATAAGTAAAATCTCCTGAAGCCACTATATCCACCCCTTTCATCCTGCAAGTTTCATCTATATTAAAAAGATTTATCTTATGAGAACAAGCCCTGGAATATTTAGAGTGTATATGTAAATCTAAAACTTTTTCCATAGATTATTTATTTAAAATTTTCTTAAAACTTTCTAACCCTTTTATATCATTGATCTGATGCCAAAAATTTGCTTTTTTAATTTCTATTGGATAATCCTTCGCCATTTTTACTAAAGTTTGAGGAAGTCCATATTCTTTTCCTTTATTTATAGGGACTAAATCATAATTAAAGTAATTTTCATTTATTACACAAAGACCCGTATTAACAAAACTAGAATCCATGTTGTGAATGCTTTCTATTATATCTTCAAAAAGTACGTTTTTATCAAATTTTATTCTTCCCCCATCAAAATTTACTCTAATCTATTTAACATACATACATCAATCGGTTTTAATACATTCTTATATGTCTTCACTAT
>JAIOTG010000104.1 GCA_021106995.1 bacterium | reverse complement strand
TTTCTTCAGTATAATTCTTACTAGAAAATTTTTATATCCAATAAAACTTTTATATCACGGGACTGAGGAATTAAAAAAAGGGAAGCTGAATACTAAAATAAAAATAGAAGGGGAAGATGAATTTTCACAACTAGGCCTATCTTTTAATAGAATGGCTCAAAAACTAAAAGAAAATATAACAGAATTAAAAAAATCAGAACAAGCAATAAAAATGGAGAAGGAAAAAACGGAAGAAGAAAGAAAAAAAGTAGCCAGTATTATTTCTAATTTTTCTGATCCTATAATTATGGTTGATAATAATTGGAATTTATCTCTTTTTAATCCAGCTGCTAAAAAAATTTTTAATATATCAAAGAATTCTATAGGAACTAAAATAAAATCTAAAAAAGAAAACTTTTCTTTCGATACCTTTAAAAAGGTTATAACTATTTTTTATAAAACAGAGACGATAAAAGCAGATAACAAAAAAAACCCTTTGGAAGAAGAAGTAATTATCAGATCGAGCTCAAAACAAAAAACAAATCCATTTAATACTTCGGGGGGGAAATACAATAAAGATGACGTAATTTATAAAGTAATAACGGAATCTGTCTGTGATAAAAACAACATTTGCTACGGACACATCAAAATTTTTCATGATCTAACTAGAGAAAAAATAATAGATGAGTTAAAATCAGAATTTATATCAATCGCCGCTCACCAATTAAGAACCCCCCTGACCGCAATTAAATGGGCTATTAAAATGAATTTAAACGAAGAGGTAGGAAGTCTAAACCAAGAGCAGAAAGAAATATTATCACAGGGCTATAAAAGCAATGAAAGAGTTATTAAGCTTGTTAATGACATGTTAAATGTTTCCCGTATAGAGGAGGGTAAATTTGGTTATTCCTTTGAAAAAAATCACGTTACCGAAGTGGCTGAGATTGTTATTAGTAATCTAAAAAATAAAATAAAAGATAAAAAGATAAAATTTAAATTTGAAGCTCCAAAAAAAATGCCGAAGATGTTTATGGATAAAGAAAAGATGGAGCTAGTATTACAAAATCTACTAGAAAATGCTGTTAAATTTACGCCTGAAAACGGAAAAATACACTTAAAATTTAAAGTTGGGAAAAAAGATTTTAAAATAATAGTAGAAGATAATGGCCTAGGTATTCCTAAAAAAAATCAAGGGAAACTTTTTACTAAATTCTTCAGAGGTGAAAACGTAATAAGAATGGAAACCGAAGGCACAGGACTTGGATTATTTATAGTAAAAAATATCGTTGATAAACATGAAGGCAAAATAAAATGTGAGAGCGAAGAAGGTAGGGGAACTAAATTTATAATAACAATCCCTATAAAAAAATAAAGAATAACTTTTCAAAAATATAAATAATTGACAGATTATATTTAATATCTTAATATTATTAAAAAATAAAAATACACAGGAGGTTGAAATGAAACAAAATAAAGACATACAAAATGTTATTTACAATTTACCAGAAATAAAAAGATTACAGCACAAATCTGGCTGTCGAGGACTTACTTATGGCTTATCACACAACCAAATAAATATTTTACGAGGAAGTCATGTAATAATCATTAATGAAAAATCAGTGGTGGTAGTGGCTAAAGCTAAAATCAAAAAATCCTCAATTTATTTGTTTCAATATGTGAGGACAAAAACCAATACGATGGCTAAAGAATTAAGGCCAATTCTTAAACCGTTTTCATTAACAACCGACATAAACAAGATAAGAAACATTCCCGAAGTTCACAACATGTATCAAAATAGCAATGGAAAAGGACGAACCTATGGAGTAGATCCAAATAAAGAATTATTTGGATCACACATCACGCTTATAGACCCTGAAGAAATCCTGATTATTAGACAACACCGTAAACATTATAGACTTAAATTATTTTGTTTCAAAAAAGGCAAGCCATTTCTAGGAAAAAAAATGGCAGAAATACTAAATCATTACAATTTCAAATTTTTAACCTACCAATAGCCGTAAACTATACTATTTAGAATTACGGCTTTCTTATTAATTTCTTATAACGTTTCAATTTTTGAGTAATAAAAATATAAAGCTAATTTAGTCAAACCAAAACCTCTGTTCCGACAATTACTCTAAATAAAAACTACCTCGAATAAGATGATTTTTATCTAGAGTGACCTGTGCGGCACGTTCAGAACTCTTGATCAGGAAGGTGTTAAAGCTATAATTATGGGATTGGATAAATATGTTAATATTTCTAATTCATACAACCATTGACAAAAATAATAAATTATTTTATAATAATAAATTGCACCTTAAAAAATGTATATAAGTATATCTTTTAACTATAATTTAGGAGAAGTTTATTATGAAAAAAGACAGAGGACTGTGCCTTATCCCAAAAGCGTTCCCTTCGGGATTGGAAGTGAAAAAAACAAAAATAATAAAAAATGATATTATAAGGATATGTTTAAAAGGCAGAACTATGTCAATATTTAGGCCCAACGAACCCAAATACAACATTTTTTTTAATAGCGGCTATGGCAGTGGCCTTGATGACAAAATTTCCATTAATTTTATAGATAAATTTAACATTCCCAACTTAACACGTTTTCTTAATTTGTTTCTTTTCACATCAGAGGAGCTCAGTGTTAGACTGGAAAGAGGCGACGACAAAGAACTGGAATTTAAAGTCATTTAGACATATTGATATTCATTATTTATAAAGGCGGAACCAACATGTTTCGTCTTTTTTATTTATTAAAAAATTGAATAGTTTTTCGCTAAGTGGCGCATATAACACGTTCGGAACTTTAAATTGAGATTATATCAAAAAAAATGACTAAATATAATTTTTTATAGAGATGCTGTTTTTATTAATTTTTCATGCTATAATTAAAACATGAATAATAATAAAAATAAAAAAGAAAATTTTGATTTTGAGGGGCTTTTAAAAACTATAAACTCAAAAAAGAAACTAAACAAAAAAGGTAATACTCTACTTGCTATTTTTTTTATTACTATATTTTTAAACATACTCTCCGGAAGCGGCGGGTTTTATTTTATAATTAATAATTTTAAATCTATGGGTTATTTTTTTGTTCCAATTATTATTATAGGAATTATTTTAATTTCTATTAGACAAATCAATCAATATCAAAAAGGGGTAAAATTTACTTTTGGAAAATACTCAGGTATTATGAGTCCGGGTTGGCGCTTAATCTTTCCGATAATACAAAGTCATACAAAAGTTGATATGCGCATTAAGGCAGTTGACGTTCCTGACCAAGAAGCAATTACTAAAGACAATATCTCCGTAACTGTAAACGCAGTTATTTATTATAAAATAAGTGATGCGGAAAAAGCCATTATTGAAGTAGAAGATTTCTTTTTTGCGGTTTCGCAATTAGCCCAAACTACCATGAGAAATGTGGTTGGCGAGGTTGACCTGGATGCACTCTTATCTAGTCGTGACGCTATCGCAGAAAAAATTAGAAAAATTGTCGACGAGGCAACTGATGCCTGGGGTGTTCAGGTAAATTCGGTTGAACTTAAGGATGTTACTTTACCAGAGGAAATGAAACGAGTAATTGGTAAGCAAGCAGAGGCAGAAAGGGAAAAACGAGCAGTTATTATTAAATCTGAAGGAGAAGTAATTGCTTCTGAAAATATTGCCAAAGCAGCCAGTGTGTTATCATCTCAAACTGGTTCACTTCATTTACGTACTCTCCACACCTTGAACGATCTATCATCCGACCAATCAAACACTGTTATTTTTGCCCTTCCGCTCGAAATTCTCCGCGCTTTTGAAAAGTTTAACAAGGCAAAATAAGAAAGAAACGGTAGGTATATAAAAAAGATAAGGCTCAGTTCTTATCCTTTTTTATTTGGGTGACCAATCACAACGGTTGAAAACTTTTATTATTTATAATATAACGAAGTAAAACCAATCTCCTTACTTTATATACGTTTAATCTTGTTTTTTTATCTAGAGGTCACCCAGTGGACGACGTTAGAACTGTTATCATAAAAATAGATAAGTATGTTTATATTCTAAAATTAAAATAACTAAAATTTTATTTTAAACTCAAACTATTAAGCATTTCATGAAAAACTTTTTCACTTTTTTTTTATTTTTTGATTTAAAAATAACCCCTCCTACATCTTCGTAAATTGTTTTTTTGGGGGGGTTAACATAAATTTAGTAAATTTGTTTTATAGCCTTTAATATCATTTCTTAGTTGTAAAAATTTTATCTCCCAAATTCTTTTCTTCATCAAAAGACATATTTGAATAACTAGGGTCTATTGAAATAAAATTATTTAATATATTTTTATCAAAAAATAAATCATTTAAACTTTTTTGAATAGAATGGATGAAAAAAGTATAATAAAATTAAAACGTTTGGTTGAATTATAATTTATTTTTATTGACACCCCGCATAACAATCAGCCTTCATACTGTCTGGCATAAACCCGCAACCAAAACATGGATCTTCGGGATCTTGTTCTAGTAATTCATCTATATCAATATCACCGCCTTCAATAGTTTCTTCAAAAAGTCCCTCGATATTTTCAGGATTATCTATATCAACAAAAGGAATCTCTTCTGGTATTCCAAAAGCACTATTATCAAGAGTCCAAAGGCGACAATCGACTACTGGCAATTTATAATTCAACATATCAGGTGTCATCTCGCTGTCTGGCTCCTCGATCGTTCCATCATCATTATAGTTTAATTTATATTTCATACCCTCTAGCATTTGACCGAGAAAAGCTTTACCCCAAATAAAAGCATATTCACCATCGTGGACTATATGCATATTAGTCATAGATGACGGCGCATTGCGCCAACCAAGGGCCTCGCTAGATAAATAATAATCTGCTCGTAATTTGTTACCAGAAATATAAGTCATAATTTCTAAATATTCATCATTAACTTTATTTACTGAATAGCAACTAATATTATTACCAAGCTTTCCTGCCGCAAGGTCTTCTAGTGTACCACTCGGTTTAATTTTAGAACCACCCTCATTATTGTTTTCAGGCAAATCATCTAAATCATTGTAATTAATTCCTTGTTCAACAGTGTTGGGATCTGTAATTGTAATATTGTTATTAACATTTTTGTTATAATAAACAGATCCACCAATTGTAGCCCCAACTATTACAGCACCAATACCCAAGAGAATAAAATTGTTCATAATTTAAATTTAAAATTTAATACTTTCATTATATCACAATTTTCTGTAAAATAAAAAAAATACCCTAAAATTAGGGCAATTTTTCCGTGGGTGGCCAATCACAATAGTTGGAAAACTTTCATTATTAATTATATAACGCAGTAAAACCTATTTTCTTGCCTTACATAAAAGAAAAAACGAGCATTTAAACTCGTCTTTTCATCTAGGGGTGGCTAGAGGGAATCGAACCCTCATCATCGGTACCACAAACCGATGTTCTAACCGTTGAACTATAGCCACCATAATAACAAAAGTGCACTCGACAGGATTCGAACCTGTGACCTACGGCTTAGAAGGCCGTTGCTCTATCCAACTGAGCTACGAGTGCATATATATTTCTAATAAAAAAACACCAAACAAGGTGATATTCTAATTTTTTTATTAGAATATTTCTAAAGTACCAAAAAAATATTAAAAAGTCAACTTTATTTATTAGTATTTCTAAACTTATACCACCAAACTGCTAAAGCTGTTGAAAGAGGTACAGACATTATTATACCAATACTTCCTGCCAGGGTTCTTACTATTTCAGCAGCCACGACTTCATTATTTACAATATGCCACCAAGAAGGAAAAGCACTGCCACCACTTATAAATAAAATCAACAAAGGAAAAGAAACGCCGGCATAGGCCAAGAACAAAGTATTAACCATGGAACTAATATGAGAAACGCCAACCCTATAACTCTTCCTAAAAACTTCACCAGCATGCTGATAAGGATCTGTATCAATAATCTCTTTCACTGTGGCAATCTGAGAAACCACAACATCGTCCAATACACCGAGAGTACCTATTAAAATACCAGCTAAAAGTAATCCTTTAAAATTAACCACATTATTCCCTAAACTAATTAATGGTAAAACATCTTCTCCACTTATTCCGGTTAAATGAGCAAGCCCAACAAAAATTTGAGACAAAAATAAAACCGATACTAAACTAACAAATATACTAAAAACTGCAATGTGAGCTTTTTCGTTAAACCCTTCAGTTATATAAATTACTGCAAAAATTATCATTATTGAACCTAAAATTGCCACAAACAAAGGATTGCTTCCAGATATTATCTTGGGAATAATATAATAAATTATAACGCAAAAGGTAATTACTAAAGACAACAAAGATCTCAAGCCTTTGATTCGACTAACAACAAGTAATAATATTACAAATAAAACAAACAAGATTAACAAAGCATTTGTTCTGACATAATCAGTAATATAATAACTCACGTTATTCTCATGATCATAAACGGCCAATACTAAAACTTCGTCCCCTTCATTGTAATTCTTATTTGCTTTAACCAAAAGATCTCCTATTCCATTAAAAAATATTTTTTTATTTTTAAATTCTCCTTCAAGCCCAGTTAATTCTAATTTTTGTTGTAATATAATATCTCCTTCTCCATCAACTTCCCTCTCTTCTAAAACCTGGATAACTCTAGCTTTAAAAATGACATCTTCTTTTGTGTTATCAATATCTTGAGCGTCTACAAAAAAAGGAGTGAACAAAAAAAGAAAAATTACAATAATTATTTTTTTCATCTATATAATAAATTTAATTAAATCCAACTAAAAAACATGGCTAATCCTAAAACAAACATAATCAAACCAGCCGCTAAATGAAGTTTGTTAATATTTTTCTCTTTCCAAAGAGATACATCCTCAACTCGCTTTAATCCTAAATAAACAACTCCAATAATAACAAGCATCGGTAAAACAAAGATAAAATTATAAACAAGTAAAGGAGGGAGCGATTGGAGTATGTTTTCAACTGATAAAACTCCACAACATATTATATAGGGCCCAATTGTACAAGGAAGTAAAAACAAAGTTACAAAAATTCCAACTAAAAATGCTCCGCGAGAAGAGGTTACTCCTGAAATTATTTTTTTAACCCTAGGTCGCAAAAAAAGTGGCATTTCAGTTCCGAAAGAACCTGGCTTATAACTAATGAAATCTTTAATATTAAGGATTCCTAAAATTATAGCTAAAAGCCCAAATGTCTTATACATTAAATACCTAATTGAAGTAACAGCCTCAACAACTTTTATAAATTTTATAATTATAAGACCGTAAAATAAATACATAATAAAAACAGCTAAAACAAAGGAAAGTCCTGCTAAAATAAGATTTTTTCTATTTCTAGGATTATATGCCAAAATTGTAGTAAGCATTAAAATTAAAACAGCAAAAGCACAAGGATTAACAGCATCAACTAATGCTAAAGAAATAATTTTAAACCAGGTAAAATCGGTATTTAAACTTTCATCGTCTAAAAAACCAAGTTTGCTATTATCATCTCCATTTTTTATAATGTTTTTTTCTTCTACACCTCTACCGTTCCACTTTATACTCCAACCATCTATTTCTATGGCATTATCAAAGCTAACTTCCCCTCCAGAAAGAGACACGGTCTTATCTTCAAAGCTACGATATATATCAATTTTTTCTATAAAAGAAGAAAGATCTTTTATTGTTAAAACTTTTTTAAGAAAATCATTACTGGCACCTCCCTCTCTTTTTATTAAAATTCTATCCTTGGTCCATAGATTAGGCAAATAAGACAGGCTTGCTATATCTAGCTCATTAAAAGATACTGAGTCATTATTAATCAATGGACAATAATTAACCTCTAATTCTTTAACTTTATTTTGATACTGATCAACAATATTTTTATCCCCTGATAAATTTAAATCTTTATTAAATACTAATAAGGGAATTCCATATCCTGTTTTATAAGCATCCTTATAACCAGGCATTAAATTGGCATTTATTCTACTTTGATAAACTTCATATTCAATAGTTATTACATTCTCGTTGTTATTTAAAATATTTTCTAAAACCATTGGATCAGAATTAGCACAATGAGGACAACCTACTCCAGTAAAATAGACTGTACAAAAATTTTTCTCTATCGTTTCTTCCTGAGCTGAAATATTAAACAAAGGAATTAATAAAATTAATAAAAATAGTGATAAATTAAAAAATCTTTTAAAATTAAACATATGATTGATTTGGTTTATTATTAATATTTTTTAGTCTTTTAAAATTCTAATTCCTTTTCCCTCTACCAGTGCCTGGCTAATTTTTTTATAAGCAGAGTATAGAATGCGTTGAAAAGTACTTTGAGAAGTATTCATTTTTTTAGCACAAGCACTCTGGTTTAAATTCTTTATATTTTTCAACCTCAAGGCCTCAACTTCCTCTTTGCTAAGCTCGATAATTTCCAAAAAACGCATTGGAACGCCTTGAGGTTTAAAATAGTCAGCTTGCAGATCAAGTTTAATTCTTCTTTTTAAACGAGGCCTTCCTTTATATCTTATGTAATCATTCTGTCCATTCATACAATTTATTATACAATAATAATAATTAAAACAAAACCTGAAACTAAAATATAAATTCTAATTCCAGGTAATGCTTTATTTAAAGTCTTTCTTTTCCTTTTTAATTTCTTCTAATCTTTCTTTTAAAGCTTTTTCCTCTTCTCCTAAAAAAGACTTTTTTTCTTCATCACTAATAGACGGATTAAGCCAACGGGAAGGCTGAAATCTTCCAAAATTTCTCATACCTCTTCTATTAAAATTATCAACCCTGCCAGAACCACAATAACCCATACCTCGACCAGTTCCAGCACCCATGCCCTCTGGACCTGTTCTATTCAAATTTGGCATATTATTTTATTAAATTTAATTAATTTATAAAAACTTAATCAAACTTAATCTTTAATTATTATATTTATGAATATATACCCATAAATATAATCTGTCAAGAGCTTATAATAAATAAACTAAAATTTTAATAATCACATAAAAAAATTTTCCAATTATCTTTATTAATATCTTCTATATCAACAGATCTTTTTAATCTAAACTTACCTACACTGATTCTTTGTAATTCTTTTAAATAAGCGCCCGAACCTAACTTTCTGCCTATGTCAAAGGCTAAAGATCTAATATATGTTCCTTTTGAACACTTTATTTTAATTTTTAAAACAGGCCAAACATATTTCTTTAATTTTATCTTATAAATCTTTATCTCATTTGGCTCTCTCTCTATAGTTTTGCCTTGTCTGGCTAGCTCATAAAGCTTTTTTCCTTTTATCTTCTTGGCACTAAACATCGGGGGTATTTGTTTTTGCTTACCTTTAAAAATTTTCAAAATTCTTTTTACATCCTTTTTATCAATTTTCTCTCCTTTATATTCTTCCAAAACCTTTCCTTTTCCATCATATGTATCAGTAACCGCCCCTAAAAAAATATCAGCTTCATACTCTTTTTTCTTTTGTACTATTTTATCTATTCTTTTTGTGGCCTGTCTTCCTATGGCTAAAACTAACACACCGCTTGCAAAGGGGTCTAAGGTACCAGCGTGGCCTATCTTTTTTATTCCTGTAATTTTTCTCATCATATCAACAATATCATGAGATGTCGGTCCAACCGGTTTGTTTATAATAATAAAACCAGATTCCTTCATTTTTTAAAGTTATATTTAATTTCAAAATTTTTAAACCCCTTTAATTCAAATCTAAATTCATAATTCACTTTATCAACTTTTGCAAAAAACGGCCCCCTGTGACACCAATCCAAAATATTCATCAAGTCATTTTTATTTCCTTCAACTTCTATATAAACAGATCCGTCCTGCCTATTTTCAACCCAACCAAAAAGACCTAATTTTTTAGCTTTTCTTTTGATACTAAAACGGAAAGAAACTCCCTGGACCCTTCCATAAATTAAAACATCTAAATGCTCCATGTTAAAAAAATTCTTTATTTAAATTAAAAACACAACAAAATGATGTATTTTTAATTTAATGTTTTTATTTATTTTTTCCATAAACCGTGAACATTACAATAGGCACGAACAGATAAAATATTTGCTTTTACCTTAAATTCTGCTATTGGCTCATCTCCTGGGTTAAAAACTTTTTTAAAATTATTATTATCTGCTATAAGCTCAATCCATTCTATATGATGAGCCTCTTCCATAGGATGAAGAGTGGAACCTATTTTTACTCGAACCAAATCTTCCTCTATTTCAATAACCGGTAAATGCTTTTCTCCTCCTTCATCATTATTTTTTTCATTTAATAACTCCATATTCTCCCCACAACAAACTAATTGCCCGACACCTATATGCAAAACCTCTGCTACATTCCCGCAAATATTACATTTATAAATTTCATTTAATTTTGTCATATTTTTTTATTTAACAATTAATATGTTTCACATTTAATCTCAAAATAAGATTGAGGATGACCACAACTAGGACATTTAAGAATAGCTTCCTCCCCTTCATGAATATAGCCACATTTTCTACATACCCACTCTTTCTTCTCACTCTTCTTAAA
>JAIOTG010000119.1 GCA_021106995.1 bacterium | reverse complement strand
TCCAATAAAAATTTTTTTTCTACAATTTAAATCCCCTCTTATTTTAATTTTAATAGTGGCTGCTGCTATTTCTTTTTTTATTAATTATCACCGTGGAGAAGGGTATGTAGATTCTGTGCTTATTATTATAATAGTACTGGCTTCTGGAATAGCAGGATTTGTTCAAGACTATAAAGCCGAAGAGGCTATTGAAGCACTAAAAAAAATGGCTAGTCCAAAAGCTAAAGTAATCAGAGGTGAGAAAGAAATGGAAATAAAAGCCTCTAACATAGTCCCAGGAGATTTAATTTTACTTGAAGGCGGTGATATAGTCCCAGCTGACTCTAAAATAATTGAAGGTAAAGCAGAAGTTGATGAATCAGTGCTTACGGGCGAATCAAGATCAATTCACAAAAAAGAAAACGATGATATCTATTCTAGTTGCAGTATATTATCGGGAAGAATAATAGCCGAAGTTTATGCCACGGCTATGAAAACAAAAGTAGGAAAAATTGCAGAAAAAATGCAAGACATTAAAGAAGATGAAACTCCGTTCCAAAGACACATGAAAAAATTCAGTAATAAATTAGTTTTAGGGACTGGCTTTATTATAATTTTAACTTTCATGGCTGGCGCTAATAAATTTGGCTTTCTAGAAACTGGTTTAATAGCAGTTTCCCTGGCTGTTGCCGCTATCCCCGAAGGACTCCCCGCTGTCATAACCTTAGCTCTTTCCCTAGGTGCAAAAAATATGGTTGCCAAAAATGCCCTTATTAGAAAATTATCTATCACTGAATCAATCGGCAGTATAAATACTATCTGCACAGATAAAACAGGGACTTTAACTGAGGGCAACATGAAAGTAAAAGACGTTTGGTGTCCAGGAAATAACAACACTATAAAAACACTCTCTTATCAATGCTCTTATTATTGTAATAATGCTAAAAAAATATATAAAGAAGGAGAGAAAAAATGGACGGGAGATGAAACAGATATTGCTTTAAAAAAATATTCTTCTAAAAATATAAAAACAGAAGGGGAAAGAAAAGGAGAAATATCATTTACCAGCGAAAGAAAAATGATGTCCGTGATGCAAAAGTTGGAGGGAAAAAATATAATATTTACCAAAGGTGCCCCAGAAATAATTATTGAAAAATGCCAATTTGTAGCAAAGTCTGAAAAAAATAAAATCCTAAGCAAAAAAGAAAAAAAAGAAATATTAGAAAAAAACAAAGAATTGGCTAAAAAAGGTTTTAGAATTTTAGCTCTGGCTTTTAAAGAAAATAAAGAATTATCTGAAGATAAACTTGTTTTTATTTCATTAATTTATCTAAATGACCCCGTTAGAGCCGAAGCTAAGAAGTCAGTGAGGGAATGTCAGGCTGCTGGAATTAGAACTATAATGATAACCGGGGATAATCCTTTAACAGCCCAAGCTATTGCAAATGAAGTTAATATTATGAGCGACAAAGTTTATATAGGAAAAGATTTGGATAAAATGAGAGGAGCTGAAATAGATAAAATATTAGCAGGAAACAATAATATTTTTGCTCGAACCTCTCCCTTTCACAAATTAAGAATTCTAACTTCCCTTAAAAACCAAGGTCAGGTTGTAGCCATGACCGGAGATGGAGTTAATGATGCTCTGGCTCTTAAAAAATCTGATGTAGGTGTGGCTATGGGAATAAAAGGAACTGAGGTCTCTAAACAAGCTAGTGATATAATTCTTCTAGATGATAATTTTTCCACTATTAGAAATTCTATATTAGAAGGAAGACGTATCTTCGACAATATACGCAAATTTGTAAATTATCTTTTAACCTGCAATCTGGCCGAAGTAATAGTAATACTTGTAGCCACCCTAACCCTACCTTTTGTAGCTCTTTATCCAGTTCAAATTCTTTGGATAAATCTAATAACTGACGGCTTGGTTGCCCTAGCACTTTCAATAGATCCTGCTAAACCAAACATAATGAAAAGAAGCCCTCGAGGTAAAAATGAAGGTATTATAAACAAAAAATTGGGCTTATTGATTGTGGTAAATGGAGTTATCATGTCCATTGTTTTGCTTGCCATGTTTTTCAGCGCTATTAAATTAGGAGAAGAGACAGCTAGAACAATGCTCTTTACCGGCTTTATTTTAGATGAATTCGTCAGACTAGGACTTATAAAATATAACGAAAACCTTAAATCAATAAAAGATTGGTTTTTAAACAAATTTTTAATTTTCTCCTTGCTTTTTTCCTTATCGCTTCAACTGATGGTAATATACACTCCTCTAGGTAACTACTTCAACATAGTGCCTCTCGGAGTTAAGGAATGGCTAATTTTAATTAGTTTCACGCTACTAGGTCTTTTATTAGGTATTATTGCTACAAAAACAATTAATAAATTTGTTAAATAAAACACTTGAAAAAAATCATTAATATTGCTATTATAATAAATAAGTTTCACCTGGCACTAGTTCGCTAAGGAGTGGACAACGCCATTAACCAACTGTTTTTAATTTTTAAAGGAGGAAAAAAAATGAAACAAAAATTTGGTACTACCCTGGGAAATGAAGGAAATGTTTTTAGTCTGGCGAATATGAATACAGCCGCAACGATGATGCAGGCGACCCGGACGAATATGACCATGGCAAACGGTGTGGCCAACAACATGAATGAAGGAACTCTGACGAACCCGTAATCGGTGGAAAAAGGAGGGCTCCCATGATACATATCATTGGGAAAAAATCTCCGTGGAAATTCACGGGATCTTAAATTCAACTCAAAGGGATTGTTTCTGACAATCCCTTTTTTCTTTACTCAAAATAATCTTTATATAAAATTATTTTTATTTATTTAAACTATGCGTGCATTGAAAAATAAAAAAAATCATAAGCGTATAAATCTTGTAAAATTCCATGTTTGAGGAACGAAACGGAGTGAAGTGACGAATTTGAAATTTTACTAAATTTAATAGTAAATGATCTTTTATTTTTCACCTATCCCGCAATTTTTGTGCTACTTTTTCTAAAAAAGTAGTGAGAGAGAAAATTAATTAATATTAAATAATTATAAACAAAGCACTATTTAAAAACTTCTTCTGAGTCTTGCTTAAACCCTTAAAACAATGTATAATTTATTTCTATCTTTAATAAGTATAAATAAATTTATATGGTTAATAGTGGCAATAAAAAAATAAAAATAAAAGGTGCTCGAGTTCATAATTTAAAAAATATTGATGTTGAAATTCCTAAAGAAAAAATGGTTATTATAACTGGTCTTTCTGGATCAGGAAAATCCAGCCTAGCTTTTGACACTCTTTATGCTGAGGGCCAAAGAAGATATGTTGAATCTTTATCGGCCTATGCCAGACAATTTATTGGCATAATGGATAAACCAGACGTAGACTCTATTGATGGCCTATCACCAGCCATATCTATTGATCAAAAATCAACCAGCCATAACCCAAGGTCAACCGTTGGAACTGTCACAGAAATCTATGACTATCTAAGGCTTCTTTTCGCCAGAATCGGAATTCCACACTGTCCTAAATGCGGAAAAAGAATAAAAAAATATACAGTAGACGAAATAGTAGATCAAATCATAAAAAAATCCCTTGATAAAGAAATTTTAATAATGGCTCCGGTAATTAAAGATAAAAAGGGAGAACACAAAAATATTTTAGAAAATATAGCCAGAGCGGGCTACTCTAAAGTTAAGCTTGATAATAAAGACTATACAACAGAGGAAACCTTAGATATGGAAATAGATAAAAAAAGAAAGCATTCCATTGACGTAATAATAGACAAAATCAAAATTAGTAAAAATAAAGAAGATATTGCCCGCTTAAGTGAATCAACTGAAAAAGCCCTTGATCTTAGTGGAGGACTTTTAAAAATATCCTCCTCGGAAAAAAGCAAAGAAAAGGTAGAAAAATTATTTTCACAAGAATTTGCCTGTCCCGAATGTGATATTAGCCTACCACAATTAGAACCAAGACATTTCTCCTTTAATTCCCCTCACGGGGCTTGCCCGGAGTGCACGGGACTTGGAACAAAACTTGAAATAGATCCAGAACTTTTATTAAACCTTAAATTAACTATAGCCCAAGGAGGAATAAAACCATTAGCCCATAATACAGCCGGGGGACAAACCTGGAGGTTGCGCATTATAGGAACAGTAGCTGACTCTTATGGATTTGACCTAAACACTCCTTTAAAGGATTTAACCAAAGAACAATTAAATATTCTTCTATATGGAACAAAGAAAAAAGAATACAGCGTTGATTATGAAAAGGGTGAAGAATCAGGACAATTCATCACAAATTTTGAAGGAATCATTCCAAATCTAGAAAAAAGATTTTACCAGACCGAATCAGAATATATGAGAAAAGAAATTAGTAAATATATGAGGGAATTAAAATGTCCCAGTTGTAACGGAAAAAGATTAAAACCGGAAATACTTTCAGTAAAACTAGAAAGTCTTTCTATTTATGATGTTTCTTCAAAAAACATAAATAAAATTTATGACTTTTTTAAAGACTTAGAGAACTCTAAGAAACTAAGCGCTAAAGATAAAAAAATCTCAAATCAAATAATAAAAGAAATAAAAACAAGACTCAATTTTCTCCTAAATGTAGGTCTAGATTATTTAACCCTAGACCGGGCAGCTAACACTCTTTCTGGAGGTGAAGCTCAAAGAATAAGACTGGCAACCCAAATAGGCTCAGCTTTGACAGGAGTTTTATATATACTAGACGAACCTTCAATCGGACTTCATCAAAGAGATAATGCTAAATTAATTAATACTTTGAAAGAATTAAAAGAATTAGGTAATACAGTAGTAGTGGTTGAACATGACGAAAATATCATACAAGCCTCTGATTGGGTTATTGATATCGGTCCAGGAGCCGGGGAACACGGAGGAAAACTTATAGCAACTGGAACTCCTGCCCAAATTAAAAAAAATTCCAAATCTTTAACCGGACAATATTTATCAGGCAAAAAATCAATACCTGCCCCAAAAAAATTCCGTAAAGGAATTGGTCGTGAATTAGCAATTATAAATGCGCGAGAACATAATCTAAAAAATATAGACGTAAAATTTCCTTTAGGAAAATTAGTGGCTCTAACAGGAGTGTCTGGTTCTGGAAAATCTACTTTAATGACCGATATCCTAGCCAAAGCTCTGGCTCAAAAATTTTATCGTGCTAAAAACGAACCCGGAGCTCATGACAGAATAGAAGGCTTAAGATATATAGATAAAATAATAAACATAGACCAATCACCAATAGGGAGAACCCCAAGATCCAATCCAGCCACCTACACTGGATCCTTTACCCCTATTAGAG
>JAIOTG010000077.1 GCA_021106995.1 bacterium | reverse complement strand
CTTTTTCTTAATACCTTTTTGGGCTGCCTCCACCTGAGCCTCCTGCTTGGACGAACCCTTTCCCATTGCTACTAATTCATCTGATAAATAAATTCCTACTTCAAAAAGCCTATCATGATCAGGCCCGCTTTCTTTTAACACCTTATAGTGTGGAGTAATTCCATGTTTGTCTTGAGCCTCCTCCTGAAACTTTGACTTAGGATCAAGATATAATTTATTTTCTAATATGTAATTAAATTTATTTATTATTTTATCTTTAATAAATTTTTCAGTTTTTTCTTTTCCTTGATCTAAATATATAGCCCCAACCACTGCTTCAACAGTATTTGCCAAAATTGATTTTCTAGCCTTGCTATTTTTGTCTTGAGATTCTCCTTTTGATAAATATAAATATTCTTCCAAGCCCACCTCCTCTGCTACCGTTGATAGCATTTTTGTGTTTACCAGACTGGCACGAAAATTAGTTAAGTCACCTTCTTTTTTTTCTTCAAAATTAAAAAATAAATATTCAGTTACTATAATTTCTAAAACAGCGTCTCCTAAAAATTCTAATCTTTCGTTATTGTCTAATTTAAACTTAGGATGTTCGTTTAAATAAGAACGATGAACAAAGGCTTGTTTTAATAAATCTTTATTTTTAAACTTAATTCCTATAGCTTTTTCTAAAGAAAAAAATTTATCACTCATTTTTCTAAAACCGTTTTATTTTATGCTTATATTATATCTTAATATAAGCATAAAACAACACAGTAAATTATTAATAAAAAAACAAAAATATTAATTTTTGTTTTCACTGTCTACATCTCGATAAATTGCCCCCAAAACTCCATTTACAAATTTACCTGATGATTCTCCACCAAAACTCTTAGCTACCTCAATAGCTTCATCAATGGCCACTTTAGGAGGAATATCATCATCCATAATCAACTCATAAACTCCTACTCTCAAAATATTTCGGTCAATAGTTGTTATTTGATCCAAGGGCCACTCAGTAGCATATTTTATTATATACTTATCTATTGTATCAAGGTTATCTCTAACTCCTTTTATCAGTTTTTTTACAAATCCTTGGTCGTCAAAATTAGGGGCAAAATTAGAAAAATTCATTTTTATTAATTTATTTAAATTTTCATCTTTCTTGCCCATAAAATCCCAATTAAACAGAGTTTGCATTGCTATTGTTCTGGCTAAATGACGATTTGACATTTTTTTATGTTAAACTGAATTAAAAAGCTATTTTTTAGCTACAGTTTTTACCTTAATTTCTTCTCTTCCTCTATAAGTTCCACAATTTTCACAAACTGAATGAGGTAATACAGGCTTTTTACACTTAGGACAAATGCCTAATTGCACTTCTTTTAAGGCGTGATGCGATCTTCTTTTACCCTTCGATGCTTTAGTTCTCTTCTTTTTTGGTACTGACATACAAAATTTTTACTTAATTAATATAATTTATATAAAATTATAATTTAAAATAGGGCTTTAGTCAATCTAGGGACCCATAGAATGATAGCTAATTCTAATTATTTTTAACTTTTCATTATGTGCACCGTGCAGGACTTGAACCTGCGACCGTCTGCTTAAGAGGCAGCTGCTCTACCAGCTGAGCTAACGGTGCTTATTTATTACTAACAAAAACAACAACCAAAATTGTTGCGAATTTTTATATTAACAAAAGTTTTTTTATTTAGCAACATCATCCTAACTCTTCCTTAAACCAGTCTACCCAAGGAATTAATGAAGGGTTCACGTCATTCAACATTGATAGATAAAAAGTAACCCAAGAACCCAATTGCAAAACCTCAACACATTGAGACAATTTACCAAAAGATTTAGTCTTGTATTCAATAAATTCTATATTATTCTTTTTCACAATCTCCTTAGTAATATCATTTCTCTTAACCACCCTATCATTATAATTATCAGAATCAAAAAACCAAAATATTAAGTTTTTTTTATTGTTCTTGGGATTAGTCAGGCTTTCCATGGCATAATGATTTAATTCTGGTAAAACTAAATAATCAGCGTAGTTCTTACTGTTTTCGCAAAATTGATTTCTTAAAATATGTAAATTACCTTCTAAAAATTCTGCTCCTATTAAAACAGGGATTTTACCTTTAATTTTTTGAGCAAACATTTTTGCAACATTGTCTGAGGAGTTAATTTCAGGAATTAATTTTTCATTACTTTTTATCAAATTATCTATAACCTTGTCGATCTTTTTCTCATCAATTTCAAGTACACCTGCTTTTTTTAAAAGAAATAACATGCCAAAAATCGAATACCCCAAACCCATGCGCGGTTGATTAGATGGATTATTTAAAGGACTAAAAATAAAACCAGGAATATCGTTATCAATCATCAATTTTTCTAACTTATTTTCTTTATGACTGGAAGTTATTCCCACAACCTTTGCGCCTCTTTTAACTACTTCTTCATAGACGCTCAAAGGCTCCTCTGTGTTGCCAGAATAAGAAGATATTAAATATAAAGTTTTATCATCAACAAAACCAGGAATCTGATATCCAGGCTCAACAATAAGAGGGCATTTAAACTCTTCCTTAAAACAAGACTCCAACATACGAGCCCCTAAATTTGAGCCTCCCATGCCATTAACAACAACTTTATTAATACCTTTATAAGCATCTGTTATTTTTATTAACTTAGCATCCTCCTTCACCTGCTCTATTTGCTTAGATAAATCTTTTATCGATAAGGCAACAAGCCCCGGATCTTGTTTATATATTTTTTCAAAATTATTCAAATTCATGCTATAATCTTATTAATTATCTATTTAAATTCTACACTAATAAAATCTGATTAGCAATATTAAAATAAAATAAAAATATGAATCATCATCCTGTTAAATTTATAAATAAAAAAGTAAACGGAATTATTATATCACTGGTTAGTGTTGGAGTTTTTTTAATTATACTGGCCATAATGATAATTATTACCACTTTCCTATTAAGATATTTAGTAGGGCTTATGATAATTGTAGTGGCTTTTGCATTCTTTTATTTAGCTCATAAAATATGGAGTATAAAAAAAGACTTAAATTATTTCGTTAACAAGTGGAAATAAACTTAAAACATGGTTCAACAATATTAAAAAAATAAAATATGAAATTTAAAATTATTATTTCGACAATTATTTTATTATTAGGTGGATGCACTACTTCAACATTACACACAAACCAAGTCGATAAAAACATGTCAGATAATTTTTCTAATTATAATCACAATTTTATCAATGAACAAAATATTGGATTTCTATATAAAATAAATAAATCTAATGTTACTGGAGAAAAATGTAAACAAAGTATTTATATAAATAAAATGGGGAGTGATTCAAAAATAACCATAAAAACACCCGTTACCTGTGGAGCATACTTAAAAATAAAAAAAATAACCCTAACAGAAAATAAAAAAATATCTATTGATGTTGTTGAAAAAGGAGAGGCAAAAAAATGTGGCGTGCATTGTGACGAAATAATAGTTATTGAAAAAGGTCTAATGAAAAGTGTAACTGATAACGATATTATATTTAATAAATCAAAGGAATTTAATCATAGACTTTATTATGAACAAGTTGATTTTAAGACAAATAAAATATTTTTAAACGTCTCTTCTTCTAATGACTGTGTTGTTTTTGAATACAATGTATTAAAAACACATTGTGACTACGAAAATGATGTCTTAAAAATAGAAGGAAATAATATTGAAATCATTGAAGGAGAGTATATTGTTCCTAGTTGCTCTTTTAACAAACAAAATTATGGTAAAAAGGGGAAAATATGTGGCTTAAAAAATGGACAATATAATTTCAAAGTTAATTATAATAATTCCTATAATAATCTAATCAAAACAGTTACGATAGCTAACTAAAATTTTATCCCTATATTTTTATATTTAAAAAGTTATAAAAATATTATTCATCTCTACTAACAGCTTAATAGCTTTAATTGGGCTTTTCTTTTTTAGCTGGAACCCTCTTGGATTATTAATAATTTACACATTTGAAAGTTTTTTTCTTACTATTTTAACGCTTAAAACCTTAAAAAAACAAGGTGGGAATTCATTATTAAATAAATTTCTACCAATTGATACGAAATTCTATAACAAACAACAATTAACAAAAATAAAAAACTAATCCTCTTTTTATATTTAGCCTTACTTTAATTTTATATAATTTTATTATAACCACCCTGGTGTATAAAATTATTAATTTTACTGATCCTAAAATTATTTTACCAATACTATTATCTCTCCTAGGAATAACAATAAACTATATAATTTATGCCAAAAAATCCCTACCTCTTAATAGCGAAATAAAATTAACCAATTATTTATCCCAACCCATTAAAAAAATATTTATTATATATTTTGGACTAACTTTAAGTGTGCCACTATATAAAATTTTAAATTCCCCTTCAATAATTATTACTGGCATTATTGCTCTAAAATTTATGATGGACTTAATTATCTTAAGTCATAATTCACTAAGCTTAAATAAAAAACTTTTATCATTATTTGGAATCAAAATGATTAAAATAAAATAATATTTTAAAATCCAAGTGTAATTTAATATAAAAAATTGACATATTTTCTAAATTTATTATAATAATATTAAATAAGAGGGGATTGGCACCTCTTAAGTTAAAATAAATTAAGGTGGTTTTATTAAAAAATTTTTAATAAAACAAGGCTAGATGGAACCGCGGGGAAAAATAACCTCGTTCTGGCAGTTTAATAATTTAAAATTGAACTGTTGGAACGAGGTTTTTTTAATCATTCGTTAAATATATTTAATATTAAACTTAAAAATATGACAAATAAAAATCCCAAATCAAAGGACATGGAGAAAATTGTTGCTTTCTGCAAACGTAAAGGTTTTATTTTTCCTACTTGTGAAATCTACGGTGGTTTGGCAAATTCCTATAGCTATGGGCCTTATGGAGTAGAATTAAAAAACAATATAAAAAAATTATGGTGGAGAGAATTTGTTCAGAAACGCAGTGATATGATAGGGATGGATGGTCCTATTTTATTAAACTCAAAACTATGGAAAGCTTCGGGTCATACTAAGGGATTTAACGATGCCATGGTTGACTGTAAGGCTTGTAAAAAAAGATACCGAGCTGATCACGTAATTAAAGAATTGACCGGCGAAGACATGGAGGGCGATTTAGAGGGAATGACCAAAAAATTACAAAACGGTTTAAAGTGTCCTGAATGTGGGGAGTCAAAATGGACTAATGTAAAAAAAATGAGTCAAATGTTTAAAACAGAAATGAATGGTATAGAAGGGCCGGTTTATTTAAGACCAGAAACAGCCGGAGCAATCTTTGCTGATTTTAAAAATATTATGGACTCTATACGAGTGAAAATTCCTTTTGGTATTGCTCAAATCGGTAAAGCTTTTCGAAATGAAATTGTGGCAAGAAATTTTATTTTCAGAATTCGTGAATTTGAACAAATGGAAATTGAATATTTTATTGACCCTAAAATTGCTTGGGAAGAAATATTTGAAGATTGGTTAAAAAAACAAGAAGATTTTGCTCTGAAAATCGGTGCAAAAAAAGAAAACTTACGCCGATATGAACATCCAAAAGAAAAATTATCTCATTATTCTAAAAAAACCGTAGATATTGAATATAATTTTCCATTCGGATTTGGTGAGCTGTTTGGCTTGGCACATCGAGGTGATTTTGATCTAACTTCTCATTCAAAAGCCTCAAATGAAAAATTAGAATATTTTGACACAGTAAATAATCGCAAATTTACCCCCCATGTCATTGAACCGACTGTCGGCTTGGACCGTTTAATTTTAACGGCAATTTGCTCTGCTTACAAAGAAGAAAAAATAGAAACCGGCCAAAGAGTTGTAATGAATTTTCCTAAAGAAATAAGTCCTATAAAAATAGCTATTTTCCCACTTTTAAAAAATAAACCTAAATTAGTAAAAAAAGCTAGAGAAATTTATGATTTATTAAAAAATAATTATATGTGTGAATTTGATGATAATGGAAATATTGGAAAAAGATATAGAAGACAAGACGAAATCGGAACACCTTATTGCGTAACAATAGATTTTGACACCCTAGAAAAAGATAACACGGTCACCATAAGAGATAGAAATTCTATGGAACAAGAAAGAGTGGAAATAAAAAAATTGGGGAATTACTTCACTGATAAATTATAGAAAAATAAAAAACCGTTTTGCAAAAAAAAACGGTTTTTTATTTTGTTTAAATATTTTTCTTCCGCAAATAAAGTGATTTATATTAATGTCTGGAACAATTAGGACAAATCGACCTATATTCAGAAGGTAACCTGTGCCCCTGATTAGAATCAAGGTGCTCAAAATATTCTCCCCTAGGACAAGGAATTGGCCTAAATGGCTTAATTATTTTAGCCTGAAAACACTCCTCTCCTAAATCACCTATAATTTTAACGATTTTATTATTCTCATCTTCAATATAAAAACATCCTGATTCATAAAAACATTCGACACACCACTTATCACCTTTTAAATCTATTAAATAAAATTTTTGAGGAGTTATTATTTCAATTACCTCGCCTGCTAAAAGGCCTCTTTGAGGATTGTTCCAAACAGAATTTCTATGTCCTAAAACCTTCTCATAAAAAGGTACTTTTTCATTAAAAATACTATTAATAGATTTTCCCAAACCAGCAAAATATAAAACACCTCCTAATAAAAAACTGCTTAACAAGCTAAATAAAAATATTTTTCTTAAGCTCAATAAATATCCCCGTTTAGTATGTCTTAAATTATAATAAGCAAGGACTATAAACATGACCAAAATAATTAACCAAAAATAAGGAAGAGTAACGAAAAAAAAACCTATAAAACTACCACTTACATATTGATATAAGTTCCAATCATTATTTGCGAACATATAAAAAATGACTGAAAAAGCCAAACCTCCCACAATTAAAGAGATTCCAAAAAGTGTCCAGATGGTATAATCTTTTAATAAAAATTCCCATTTTGGTTTTGGTTTTATATGGCTCTCTTTTATTTTTTTAAAAATTACTTCACTTATTTTTTTGTTCATATATTTAAATTTTTATTTTACTCTTTTGAAGTTCCTTATAAAATTGTTTTTTGCCTCTACTGATCAAGGTAGCGACACTGCCCATGGGTTTTTGCAAGATATCGGATATCTCTTTATAATCCTTTTCTTCTAAAAACTTTAAAACTAAAACTTCCCTATATTTTCCATCTAACTTTTTTAAAATTTCATTAATATTATTTCTTAAATAACTTCTATCTATTTATTCCTCAACATTCGAATCTGAAATTAAACTATCTAAAAAAAACTCATTGTCCTCTTGAGTTAAGTTATTATAATAAACTTTATTTTTTCTAAAATGAGTAATTGTCTCGTTTCTAGTAATTCTATAAATCCAGGCAGAAAAACTTAAATTCTCATCAAAGCCGTATAGATTTTTATAAACCTTAATAAAAACTTCCTGCAATACATCCTCTGCCTCATCTATACTAAAGCTGGAAATCTTCATAATATAACCAAGAAGTTT
>JAIOTG010000082.1 GCA_021106995.1 bacterium | reverse complement strand
CTTTAAACGGGGCTTCTATTATAAAATCCAGGAAGAAAACAAAAACATTAATACGAGAAAACTTCTGAGAAAGCCATTTTCCTACTGCTATAATCGGTATTGAGAAAAAATCAACAAAAAAAGTAACAATATTTTCACGAGGCTCTACCACTAAAAATTCTTTAGTAGTTTTTCTAATTCTAATAGCAAAGAAACTAACAAAAGCAAGGAAGAATAAAAATATAATAACACTAACCCAATTAAAATTAATTTGCCTTAAAATCCAAACAACCGAACCAAAAGTAATAAAAAAAGTTGCGGTGTAAAAAAGATTAAAGACAAAACTTACAACGTTCCTTCTTTTAACAGGGCGGCGCAAAAGAATCGGCTCGCCCCTCTCTTTCTCTTTAAAAGCGACTTCTTCAACACCTTCAATAATTTTTTTAGTATTTTGATCTGACGAAATACGTGTAAAGAAAACCACTAAGAAAAGTAAAAATGGAGGGAAGGCAATATTTATAGCCAGGGACAAAGGGTCCATTTTTTGACCTAGCCACTGAGTGGCCGGTACTTCTAATAAAATTACAAAAACTGATTTAGTAAGAAAAATATAAATAATACTTCTAACAGCAGCTCGCCAAAGTTTATTTTTTCTATTTTTATATTTTTTATTAAAAGCCTTTTTAATTAACTCGGGAAATTTAGCGGGGTCACTTTTTATAGTATTATAAACACCGACAGGATCTTCTTTTATTATATCTACTAAAATAGTTAAAAAAACATTGTAACGATTAATTACTTTATTTATTTGTTTAGAAAGAGGATGTTCTAATTGCTTATCAATAGCCTGACGCAAAGAAGTGATATTTTTTGCAATCTCTTCTATGTCCCCACTTGATGGATCACTCCATTTAGAATTAAAATATTTAAACAAAATAAGAGAGAGCATATCTTTATCAAATTTCAAATAACTACGGTGAATTCCTAAATAAATCTGGATATTTAAATCACGCTCAAAAACAGACTCTCCCTCTAATTTAATGTTTTTAACTAAATACTGGTACAAATTTACCACAACCGTATCTTTAACCTTGTCCCGTCCCAATGTCGCTTCAATTTCACTAGCTGCCAAAGAGATAGTCCAATTATTAAATTCGTTTCTTTCTTCTCCCTTTTTATTATTTTTATCTTTACTGTTTTTAAAATTAAAATTCAAAGAATAACCAAGTTTAGGAAGAACATAATTTCTTAATTTAATATATTTTTCTATTATTTGGCTTATCTCCTCAATTCTTGCCTCCGGGACCTTGTTATTGGGTAAATATCCGGCTCTAATAAGCTCAACTAAAAGATGCCTGGACAATTCTTCGCTCTTTGAGGTCTTAAGCATCCCCTCTATTACTATTTGCCTCTTTAAAATTCTAGAAATAGAATTTTTTCTAAGTAAATATTCTTCATTATAATCAACGGAATTTCTTATCTTTTCATAATAAAAAGCCATCTTAGATATGAGCTCAGAAACTCTTATTTTAGGAATATTATCCGAGTCTTGATCTGATTGGTTTTGATCCCAATAAACCGCCCTAAATAAATCCTTGGCATTCTCTGAAATCTTTAGTTTGGTATTTGATTTTTTTTGAATAAATGGGCTAACCATAGCTTTTTTATTTTATTTTAAAACTATTAATAATATCTTTTTCAATCTTATCACTCCACCTATTCTGCCAATCTTTAGGTGTGTAATCCCAAAACTTAATGGCGTATAAATTATTATTTTTTGATCCCAATATTTCAAAATCAATTTTTTCAGTAAAATCAGATTCTTTTGTATCCCTAAAAATACGGATGAATATTGGTTTAGCATAACTTTTTACCTCGAGTTCCTGAGAACGATCACTAGTTGGAACAAAAAATTCAATATCAACATAGCCCTCACCATCTTTTCTCTGAGTTATCCTCTTCTCAAAATTTTGTGGCAAGATAATCTCAAAATTTAAGGGTTCATTCTTATACTTTAAACCATTTTTTTCAAAATCACTCTTTCCAAAACTACAAGACGTAAGAGATAATAATAGTAAAAAAAAGACCGAGAAACAGGCTATGTTTCTAATTTTATTTTGTAACATAAATATTTTGATTATTTTTTTAATTTTATCTACTTTTCTTATATCATATTTATCGCTAATATGCAATTAAATTATTAAATCAAAGACATGTTTTTCCTTGACATTTAAAATTAATTAATCTATTATATAATTAATTAATAAATACTCGCCTCAAGGGGCGGTTTTTAGTTACAAAAAATATGACAGAAAAAATAAAAAGCTATTTCAGAACTTCTCTTGAAGAAATTAAAAAAGTAAACTGGCCAACCAAAAAAGAAACTTATAATTACACCTTAATAGTTATTTTTATTAGTGTAGTTATTGCTATCTTTTTGTATATTTTAGACCAATCATTTAGCTTTATACTTAAAATGTTTATCATATAAATTTATGCCTAAACAAGCTATAAAACAAGGCCGGCGTTGGTATGTTCTACACACCTACTCTGGCTATGAAGAGAACGTAACTCAAAACCTTAAACAAAGAATCGAATCCATGGATATGGAGGATAAAATTTTTCATGTTTTAGTTCCAAAAGAAAAAAAGGTTAAAATTAGAAATGGAAAAAGACAAATTATTGAAGAAAAAATTTATCCAGGATATGTTTTAGTAGAAATGATAGTTACTGATGACTCTTGGTATGTTGTTAGAAACACTCCTAATGTAACTGGGTTTATAGGAACAGGTACAATACCAACTCCTGTAAGTGAGCATGAAATTAAAACCCTTCAGAAAAGAATGGGAGTAGAAGAACCTAAATTTAAGATCGATTTTTCGCTAGACACTCCCGTAAAAATAACTGATGGACCTTTTAAAAACATGGAAGGAAAAATAACTAACATAGACCATGAAAAAGGACGAGTAAAAGTATCTGTTTCAATGTTTGGAAGAGAAACCCCAGTAGAATTAGACTTTTTACAAATTAAAAAAATATAAAAATAAAGAGTATTATCTAAATAATAATGTTTCTCTCTTTATCATAAATGTATGGCCAAGAAAATAATGACTTTAATAAAATTACAAATACCAGCTGGACAAGCAACTCCAGCTCCCCCGGTAGGACCAGCACTAGGTCAACATGGACTTAATATCCAAGAATTTTGTACAAAATTCAATGACGCAACTAAAGATAAGATGGGAAATATAGTGCCGGTTGAAATAACTGTCTACGAAGACAGAAGTTTTACCTTTATCATGAAAACCCCTCCAACGGCTGAACTAATTAAAAAATTTGCTAAAATTAAAAAAGGTGCTGGAAAAACTTTAGTTGAAAAAGCAGGTAATATTAATAAAAATCAATTAAGAGAAATCGCCGAAATAAAACTTCCCGATCTAAACACTGATGATATAGAAGCTGCAATGAAAATAGTAAGTGGAACCGCGAGACAAATGGGGGTAGAAATTAAATAAAATAATAAAATAATTTGTGGAAGATTATAAAATAATTGTAATCGTTCGCACCACGAAAATATGAGCAACAAGAAAGAAGAAAAAAAAGAAATTAAAAAGAGTAGTGTAATTTTAGAAAAAAACCAAAAATACTCTATAGACGAAGCTTTAGAACTTTGTCAAAAACTGTCAAAAACTAAATTTGACGCTTCTGTTGAGGTCCATTTCAGATTAGGAATTGATCCTAAAAAAGGAGACCAACAAATAAGAAGCGCAATTTCCTTGCCTCACGGAACTGGGAAAGATATAAAAGTAGCAGCTTTTACTGATAAAGAAAAAGAAGCTAAAGAAGCGGGAGCTGATTTGGTTGGAAGCGAAGAGCTAATAGCTAAAATTAAAAAAACCGAAAAAACCGACTTTGATGTAGCCGTGGCTGAACCTGCTATGATGAAAAATCTAGGTAAAATCGCTAAAATTTTAGGAACGAGAGGATTGATGCCATCACCAAAAAACGAGACTGTTACTGACAAAATAGTAGAAACCATCAAAGAACTCAAAAGAGGAAAAATAAGCTTTAAAAATGATAATACTTCTAATGTACATGTAATAATCGGTAAAATTTCTTTTAAAAAAGATGCTTTACTGGATAATTACAGAACCATGCTAGATGCCATAAAAAAAGCAAAGCCAGCTGGAGCTAAAGGTATTTATATTAAAAATATAAGTATAAATTCTACTATGGGTTCTGGAATAAAGGTAGTAATTGACTAAAATTATCTTGAATATTAAAAAACGACTCCTATTATTAGGGGCCGTTTTTGTTAGAAAATTTAAAGAGCATAAGAAACCGCCCTACAATAGACATCCTTTCCTTTCAAAAAAGTTTCCAAGGTAATATAGGGGAACAAATTCCAATTATTATTCTCTTGGTTAATCGCAACCTGGCCGTCAAAATAGCTGGGGTAACCCTCGTAATCATAAACTGTTTTTATTTTGAGTTTTTTAGACCTCCATAAAAATTTTAAAAAACCAAATAGCTCTGGGAAAGCGATTCTGGCTAATTTTTTAATGTTTTTTTTATCGCAATCTTTTGAGTGACACATGATCATGCGACAAGGAATTCTTTCTTCGCCTATCAGAACATAACAAAACATGATATAAATCCTCCTTTTTAACGTGCGTTAAATTTTGTAGTTAATAAAAAACTTATATTATATTTAAAAACATGTCAACAATTTGATTTATTAAAAATATACTATATCATAAAGATATGACGGAAAAGAAAAATCAAAATTCACCTCTAGCCTACAGGCTAAGACCTAAAAATTTAGATGAATTTTTTGGCCAAAAAAAAATTATCAATAAAAATAGTTTTCTTTATAATACTATCTCCAATGACCGAATATCCTCTGTTATCTTCTGGGGACCCCCGGGAGTAGGAAAAACTACTTTAGCATCTATTATAGCCAAACAAACCAATTCTATCTTTAAAAAATTAAATGCAGTAACAAGCGGAATAAAAGATTTAAGAAAAATAGTAGAGGTGGCTGAAATTTCAAAAGGAGAAAATAAAAAAACAATTCTTTTTATAGATGAAATACATAGATGGAACAAAGCCCAGCAAGACGCCCTGCTTCCCCATATGGAGAATGGAACTATTGTTTTAATTGGTGCGACAACACAAAATCCTAGTTTCAGCATCAACTCCCCCCTGCTCTCAAGAACTAAAGTAATTGTTTTAGAGTCTTTAGAAGAGGGAGATT
>JAIOTG010000095.1 GCA_021106995.1 bacterium | reverse complement strand
TGTCTAAATATCAGGATCAGCTTTATGAATTAATAAAAACTGATGAGATAAAAATAAGGCCGATAGAAAGAAAAAACGAGATGTTGAGTTTTTATGAAAAAAACGGTCTTAAAGATATTTCTTTTTCCAGAAAAAATGTAAAATGGGGAATTCCTTTACCATGGGACGAAAAGCATACTGCCTATGTTTGGTCTGATGCTTTTTTAAATTATTTAACTGTTTTAGGTTGGAAAGGGGATTTTAATGAAATTCCAGAAATGTGGCCAGCTAATTTGCAGTTGATGAGTAAAGATATTTTAAGAGTTCATGCTACTATTTGGCCAGCTATGCTTTTGTCTTTAGGGATAAAGCCACCAGAAAGATTGTTTATACATGGATTTTTTATGATTGACGGACAAAAAATGAGTAAAAGCTTAGGTAATGTAATAACTCCGCTTGATTTAAAGAAAAAATATGGAAGTGATGCGACTAGGGCGCTATTGATAAATTCTTCCCCATTTGGTTATGACGGAGATATTAGTTGGGAAAAGCTTGATGATAGATATAACGCTAGATTAGCCAATGGTTTGGGAAATCTAGTTTCAAGAGTTTTAAGTTTAACAGAGAAATATTTAGACAGTAAGGTGCCCGATGTAAATATAGATGATTGTGCCGGAATAGAACTCTTAAATGAACAAGATATGAGCCAAGGAAATTTTGGGGAGAATTTATGGAATTTATATCAGAACTACAGGGCTAAAATGTATGAAGTGAAATTAGACGAATCTTGGGAGCTTATTGTTAACATGGTCAGCCTTCTAGATAAACATATTTCAGCTTTGAAACTTTGGGAATTTATAAAGACTGATAAAGAGAGCGCTTCCCGTCATATTTATGCTCTTTTGGAAAGTTTTAGGCAAATTGCTTGGCTTTCTTGGCCTGTAATTCCTGAAACGGCTGAGATTATTTGGAAAAATTTAGGTTTGGATCCAGTCAAAGTTATGAACAAGGAAATTGATCAGGCTATGAAATGGGGACTTTTAAAGCCTGGTTTGAAGGTTAAAAGAGGCGAGTCTCTTTTCCCTAGATTAAAATAATTTTTTAAAATAATAATTTTTATGACTATTTTTGATTTTGTTTTATTATTTATTTGGGCAGGATTTCTTTTTTATGGTTTCTTTTTTGGTTTAGTTAGGACTCTTGGTTCTCTTTTGGGAGTTATTATCGGTGCTTGGCTTGCTAGCATTTTTTATTTAGATATTTATAATTTAACAGATTCTTGGTTTTTTGGAATGGATAATCTTGGTAAAATAGTATGTTTTATCATTTTATTTTTATTAATAACTAAACTTATAAGTATAGTTGTAGTAATAGCTGACCAGACTTTTCATCTTTTGACTATAATTCCTTTTTTAAAGACTATAAATAAAGTAACTGGTGCTGCGCTTGGTTTTATTGAAGGAATTGTGGTACTTGGATTGATATTATATGGTATGGCAGTTTTTTCTTCTTATAGCGGAACAGTAGGAAGTTGGCTTATAAATTCCAAGGTCGCTCCGTTTTTAATTAATTTAATAGGTAAAATGATTCCCTATGTCGGGAGTATGATTTAATATATTGATTTGTAAAATGAAAAGTTTAAAAGATTTTAATAAAGATGAATGGAAGTATTTGGGTTTATGGAGTCAACCTTTGTTTTCGGCTTATTTTTGGATGCATTGGAGAGACGGTGCTTTTGCTCAAAACTTTAAAATTAGAACAGATTATAAAGAGCACCATACTATTATTGCAAATGGACATTTTTTAGTTAATAAAAAATATTATGATAAGGTTGGTAGACAAATAAAAGAGAAAATTAAAAAAAAAGATAAAAAGTTTTTAAGCGAAATCGATTTTTTTGTTAGAGAGATATGCAGAGAAGGTGAAGAGGTAATCGGTGGTTTAGACGAAGTAAGTCTAGATAACTTTGATAGTTTTGTGAAAAATATGACCAGGCTGAATTCGGCCTGGTATTTTTTTGCAATTTGGTCATATCTTATTGAAGATATTGTTACTGAAATAGCTTCTGAAAATGGATTAACATTTGAAGAATTGTATAGTTTTTTACCCCAGGAAAAAACTTTAGTAATGAAACAACATGATAATTTGATAAAGATTAAAAAAATAATAAGACAAAAAAGATTAGATGCTGAGTTAGAGAATGGTAATTTAATAAAAAAATTAAATAATTTTCCAGGATTAGAAAAAGAGATTAATAATCACTTAGATAAATATTCTTTTTTAGGTATTGGTAATTTTGTAGGAGAATTTGTTTCTTTAAAAGATGTTTTAGCTGATTTAATTAATGTTGATGTTAATTTAGTTTCTAGTAAAAGGAATAAATCAAAGAAAACAAGTAAGAATTTGGATTATTATGTTAAATTGGCTCATACATTTTCTTATGGAAGACAGTATTGTGCTGAATATTTTTCTTTCCTTACTTTTAAGTCTCTCCCTTTTTTAAAGAAAGTTTGTTCTAAGTTAGATATTAAATATGATGAATTTTTAAGATTATCTCCTAGTGAAATAATAAAATATTTTAATGATAGTAAGGGCTTAAAAAGTGTTATTAAAAAAAGATCAGGAGATTTTATTTATTTTTTAGACGAAAATAGGAATGTGTTTATTATTGATTCTAAAAAAGTAAAGAGATTTATAAATAGTGTTATATATAAGAAAGATGACAATTCCGAGATAATTATAGGTCAAATTGCCTCTGGTGGTAAAGCGCAGGGAAGAGTAAAAATAATTTTAAATCCGAATGATTTTAAGAAGTTTAAGAAGGGTAATGTATTAGTAACAGGAATGACTACGCCCGAATTTGTTTCTTTAATGCAAAAATCAGTAGCTATTATAACTGATATAGGCGGCCTTTTAAGTCACGCTGCTATAGTTTCTAGAGAATTAAAGAAGCCTTGCGTTATTGGAACTAAGATTGCTACTCAGGCTCTAAAAGATGGAGATTTGGTTGAAGTGAATGCGGATGATGGAGTTATTAAGATAATAAGTTAATTTAGTAGTTGAAATTGATAAAAAAGAGAAACAATTTATTATTAGAGATTGGAAAAAATAAATTAATCGTAATTTTTATGAAGAAAAATGAATTTA
>JAIOTG010000116.1 GCA_021106995.1 bacterium | reverse complement strand
CAACACCTCCAACACCAGAATGTTCCGGTGGTGTTCAAATTGGCACACAATGTTGGATGAGTGAAAATTTAAATGTAGGAACTATGCTTTGTTCAAGTAATCCTGGCGGAGGAAGTTGTGTAGAAGAGCAAACCAATAATGGATTTGTGGAGAAATATTGTCATAGTAATTTAGAATCTAATTGTGATATTTACGGAGGTCTTTATAAATGGGATGAAATAAGTGAAAATGGGGGAATTTGTCCTAATGATTGGCATATTCCGAGCAGAGGAGAGTGGAATATTTTGCGGAATTATATTATTAGTAACTATCCATCAAATACTCCGAGAATCGTTTTGGGATCAGGATCAGGGGGAGAGTCTGGTTTTAAAGCTTTAATAAGTGGCATCACTTATCCCGGAGGCTTTTTTAGCCCATTTGACCAAACTTCTTTCTGGTCTTCTACTATGCATTCTGGTAGTGATGCTTATTCTGTAAGTTTGTATGATTGGGTTGGATGGGATAATTTTTATCGGGGTCATAGTATTAAAACAGAGGGATATTCTGTTCGTTGTATTAGAAATTAATTTTAATTTATCAAATAAATTTTTTAATAAAAAAATATTTAATAAAATGAAAAAAGGTAAGAAAAAAAATAAAAAAGACAATAAAAAATTAGTAATTTTCCCTATTTTTTGTATATCTTTGGCAATAATTTTAGTTTTTGTCCATGTTTTTGCCTTACCCAAGAAAGCTTTAAGCCAGGTTATTGATTTAGGTGGTTTTAAAAAGATAGTTAATAATATAGAAAAGAAGGAAGATATTAATATAAATAATAATGAAATTGAGATAGTAGACAGAAAAGAGCAGGTTATGGACGGGCAGGAGAGATTTACTATTGCCGCTGAAGGGGACATTTGCCACCCTGATCATTATAATTATACTCCTATTTATCAATTAAATACCGAATTACAATCTTCTCCTGGATATTGTTTTAATTGGCCAAAAGGTTATCAAAATACAGTAGAAGAAGCTTTGGCAAATGACACGGATGGAGACAATGAATTGACCATAAGATATAGATCCTATCCAGGCGTTCATTATAGAACTTGCCTTGGTTACCCTTATTATAGTAGTGCCCCTAGAAATTATAGGGTTTTTGTTCCACCCGGCACTACAGTTATGCACTTAGATGAGTTTTGGAGTTATGGAAGTGGTGACCGTGTTATTTTAGCTTCTCATCTTAAAACTCCCCCTCAAGGAGATTATAGTGGCACACCTCAGTATGGGGATCCATTTTGGAACACAGCTTGTAGATCTTATCTTGATGGTCAGGGCGATCCTAATGTTATGGAAACTGAACAATTATATAATACCAGTGGATGTGTTTTTGAGGAGGAAAATATATTTACAACGTTTATGGCGCAAAACCTTGTTCCTGTTCAACATTCAAATTACCCAGGTGGAGGTATTCAAGAAGGTGGTTGGTTATATATGAAACTTATTAACGAAAGCAATGTGGGGAGCGATGCGTATTGTTCGGCTATAATACTATTAACGACAGTAGAAAAAGATGTTTTTTTAGATTGGTACAATGGCGCTACTTTTGATGCTGATGGAAATCCTTTGTGTGACGGATACAGTGGTCCTTCTGGTTCTGCCGGTTCAACTGCTGGATCAACTAGTGGTTCTACTTATACTCCTACTGGCTCTTCTGACCCTGAATTTGAAGGAATGGGAATAGTTGATCCATATCGTGGCAACGGAATAGATATATCCTCTTATATAAATGATGAGAATAATATAATGATAAATGCTGATTATCAAAACTTAGTGACAATTCCGGCTCCGGGAGAGCCTACAATTGTGTTTGATAAGGGTGTAAAGGTTGATGGAGATGTTTATGCAGCGAGCTTGGGCTTTACATTTCAAGATCACGAGCTTAGATGGAGTCCACCAATAAGGGGAAATTATATATATTATTATAGATAAAAATAAATGTTTTTAAAAAGACAAAAAATAATTTTTTTAATAAGCGCTTTAGCGGTCTTAAATTTAATTTTTCTTTTTGATATATTTTTTATAGATGGTGCTATTGCAGAAGAATCTTATTGCTATAGCCAGGATGAAGTTTTTTATTATCCAGAATCTTTAACAATATCTGAGAGCAGGACTTGCGACTCTGATTGTAATATAGAAAATAACGGCCGTCTTTTATTTAAATATTATGGGGAAGACTCTGATTGTTTATCTGATGATAATAGCGGTGTTTATGCTCAAAAAAAATGTTATGAGGAATATCCTTATGGCGGTCCTGGAACATTAGAAACAGGTGGTAATTTAGCCGTAAACAATGTCCGAGGCCTTTATCTTAATGGTTTTGATAATGGTGGTTTTCATTGGATTTTAAGCGGTACCCAAATAGAGCCCCAAGGTAGAGCGATGGGCTTTAAGTTTGGTTTAGAGGATGTTTACTTTGGACGAAGCGTAGTAGTTGGTGATGATTTAAAATTAGAAGGAAGAATTGAACTGGTTGATGATAATTTTGTGGCAAGGGTACTGGAAAAAAGGGTTATGGGAGGACTTAGTTGTTCTATTGTTGGTCCCCCAAATTGGCCTTTTAATGAGATTAGTTTTAATGGTAATTTACATATTCTAGAAGGGCAGGATCGTTATAATGGCGGAGCAGACCAAGGTATTTGCGGAGAGGACTATTGTGACGGTGATATTAAGAGATGTAGACCTACTTCAGGAGGTGATTATCGCACTGTTCTAGACGAGGTGGCTGTTATTAAGGGTAATATTAAATTAGAAGGTAATATATATGTTCATTGGTCACGTACCATGGGTGGTAATTCAAAAAAAGTAGCTTATTACAAGCAGCTGGTTAGGGATTATTACAGGCAAGAAGAGGAGAGAAAAGAAGAGTTTACAGGCCACACTGCTTGTTGTGCTACTAATTTAACCGAAAGAGATGCTTATGGGATTTATTACCCCAGTGTACTTAGTGTGAGGCATTGTTGGCCACAACCTTTGAATCATTATAAGATTATAAATTATCGTTATGATGCTATTTCAAATTCTGCAGTAGGTGATATAGTTTTATGTCCAGCCATGGCCGATAACACCACAGGACCACCTGGAAGTAGTCCTAGTTGTCAAAGTTGTGAAAGCTCTGATCTTGTTACTTATCCAGGCTCTACTACTTATGGTTGTCCTGAATAATAATTTTAAACAATAAATTGTGATTAATAAAAAATAATATACTATATATATATGTTATTAAGTAAAAAAATATTTTTAGGGGCTAGTGGAATATTCTTATTTTTATTTTTAATGTTGCCAGTTAGTTTTTTTATTAATTTAAAATATGTAGAGAAAGTTTCAGCTCAAGAAGATTCTAGTGCTACTAATTGTTATTTAATTAACGAGGGTTTTAATATGATTATAGGTGGTTATAATCTCCCCGTTTTTACAGAAAATACTAAAAGTAATTTTTTTTCTGGGTATCCTGTATATAGATATTTTTTTCCATCCTGTCCAGTTTTAAATAAATCTGATAGACCTAGTCTTTATAATTTTGATAGAAGTGGAGCTTTAAAAATAGCAGATAATTTAGTAATAGGAGGAGATAGAACGTTTTTGTTGACTGAGGGTAATGTTGGTTTTAGTAGGTATAAATCTGATAATCTCGGTGAAGAGTGGAGCTCTGTAAGTACTTATTTAAATATGGTCAAGGAAACTATGAGTGTGTTTTTGAGTGCTAACGCCATACTTCCGGAAGCCTGGAATATT
>JAIOTG010000102.1 GCA_021106995.1 bacterium | reverse complement strand
TTCAAAACCGCAATTTCCTGCAAAAGCCATTTCAAGTAAAGCTGTAATCAAACCCCCGTCTGATCTATCGTGACCTGCTAATATTAAATTAGAGTCAATTAATTTTTGGATCACATTAAACGATTTTTTAAAAATATCGGGATTATCTAAGTCTGGTGATTCATCTCCAATTTGTTTAAGAACTTGTGCAAAGGCTGTACCACCAAGACGATTCTTACCATTACCAAGATCAACGAACCAAAGGCAACTCTCCCCTGCCTCTTTAATGTCTGGGGTAATTACTTTATTAATATCTGGAACTGTCACATAAGTTGAAACAGTTAATTCGCCAGGTGATTTAACTATCTTGCCCTCTACTTTTGCAGCCATAGAAAGACTGTCCTTACCACCATCGATAGCGATTCCTAAATTTACCATTAAATCTCTAGTTGCCACGGCAGCGTCATAAATTCTACTTGCCTCTCCAGGTAACTTTGCTGCCCACATCCAATTTCCAGAACATTTAATATCTTCGAAATTACTAATTTTAGCCCACACCAAATTAGTCAAGGCTTCACCGACTGACATTCTAGCTCCAGCACCAGGGTTAATAATCATTTTAATCGGTTGCTCTCCAATCGATATAGCGGCACCAGTTTTACTAAAATGGCTTTGTGCTACAACTGCCACATCAGAAACCGTTAATTGTAAAGGTCCGCAACATTGCTGTCTAGCAATAAGTCCCGTAACACTACGATCAACCTTGCTCGTAAGAAATCTCTTTGAACCAACAGACAGAAGACGTAAAACATCATTTAAAATATCTTTTAATTCTAACTTATTTAAATATTTAAGTGGTTCTAATTCTTCCTTTATTCTCTTATCTTTAAAAACTTTTTGAGGCATTTCTCCAAGAATGTTTTTAAGTTCTAAATCAACCACAACCTCATCATCCCTAGAATCATAAACTACAATCCTTCCATCCCCTGTAATTTCTCCTAAAACTTCAAAATCAGAACGCTCTCTTTCACAAATAAGCTCAAACTCTTTTATTCTATCTGATGATATTAATAAAGCGTTTCTTTCTTGATATTCAGCCCCCCAAATTTCCAAAATTGACAAAGTTTCATCGCCCACTTTTATTTTTCTAATATCAACCTTTCCTCCAATCGGCTCAACAATTTCCGTGATAACATTGCATGGCCCTCCTGCTCCTTGATCATGAATGCTCATAATCGGATTTTTATCTCCCATTTCAACACAAGCCCTAATGACTCTATTCATCTTTTGCTCCATTTCAGCATCACCCCTCTGAACTGCATTAAAATCTAATTCACTTGCATTCTCCCCCTGAATCATACTAGAAGCACTGCCACCACCCATACCAATTCGATAAGCTGGTCCTCCTATTTGAATTATTAACATGCCTTCTTTAGGCTCTTCTTTTTTAATATGCTTGTCGTCAATCTGCCCCATACCTCCAGAAAACATAATAGGCTTAAGCCACTCCTGCCTCTCTCCAGACGGCAAAATCAAACCAAAAGAACGAGTATAGCCCTGAATAACAGGCTCGCCAAATTTATTACCATAATCAGAAGCTCCGTTACTAGCCTTTATCTCAATTTCGCTTGGTGATGCTAAATTACTAGGATATTTAAATTCCTTGTCTTCCCATGGCAAATCATAACCTGGTAAATTTAAATTACCCACACAATATCCAGTCGTTCCAGCTACTACCAAAGCTCCCCTACCAGTTCCTTGCACGTCTCTGATTCTTCCTCCCCCACCAGTCTCTGCCCCAGGAAAAGGAGCCACTCCAGAAGGAAAATTATGAGTTTCAGCAGTAAAAATAATATGGTAGGTCAATTCCTTCATTTCATAAAAAGAAGTTTGGCCACTTTTTTCCGGTATAATTGACAAAATATTATAACCTTTAATAGCGCTAGAATTATCCTTAAAGGCAATCAGGCTATTTCTCGGATTAGCATCAAGAGTTGAAAAAATAACATCAAGTAGAGACTCTTTCATCTCTTTGCTATCAATAACAATTTTTCCTTTAAAAAACCAATGTCTGGAATGCTCCGAATTTGCCTGCCCGAGCTGAAAACACTCCACATTTGTTGGGTTTCTTTTAATATCTTCAATAAATAAATTATAATAAAAATTAATATCCCAATCATCCATGCCAAGACCCATGTCCTTATTTATTTTTTCCAAAGCACTTTTTCCTTCTTCAATTAATTTAACATTAAAAACTTTTTCTGGTTTAATCCCGGTAACAAAAGTATCCAATGTCTTCGGATAAACACATTCGGTCATTTTATCGTAATTTTCTTCTATAAATTTTTCTCTGTCTACATTTTTTGGAATTATATATCGCTTTGATTTTTCTATCCTTTTTATAGAATCCAGCCCACAAGCTTGACAAATTGATACGGCATTAGTTGAAAAAGCGGTTGCGAAATTTAATCTTGGACCAATTTCAATAACATTTTCATCTTTAAAATTAGACTCATCCTGCACAGACTCTAAAAAAAAACCATTAGCTAAAATGTTTTTTAGTGTTTTAATTTCTTCTTCGCTTAAATCTCTTAGTGAATGAATATTAAAACAATATTCAAAATTTTCCTCTTTTTTAACAAAAAAATGATACATATTTATATTTACAAATTATTTAAAATAAAAACCAGTCGCTCCTCTTTTGAGCTCATCTTCGGAACATTCACAACAGGAATGTTTAACTTTTTATAAGTTTGCTCTAATAATTCCTGGATTTTTTTCTGATCTTCTTCACTTTCTGTACGAGCATAATCTTTTTTATAAGGCAAGAGATCAAATAGAAAAATTTTTTTATAACTACTTTTTTTTACGACTTCCTCTAAATGCTTATCTCCTTCAAGACCGCACAATTTATAATAGGCTTCGCTATCAGGTATTGCCCTATCAAAAAAAATTATTTTATCCTCAGGTAGTTTCTTTTCAATCTCAACTTTTAAATCAAGTATACCTTTTTGAAATTCCAATTCATTTCTCCTAATCTCCTTAATAATCCTTCCTTTTTCTATTTCTTTATCTATATAAACTCTGGCAGTCTCATATTCTACTATATACCCTTCTCTTTCCAACAACTTAACAACAGAAGTTTTTCCCGAATTAGGAGCGCCTGTAATTACATACCAATTATTCAATTTCATATTTAAAAATTTTTTTTATTTATCTTGTATTTCAATAATTATTTGTCTTCTCTGGTAAAGGGCTGGGTTTCTCTGCCCTATTATTTCAGCCGCCAAAAGTATTGCATTTGATTCTGGCCAAACAGTAGCCAAAGGAACTTTTGAAGGCATTCTTAAACTACTCCAAACATCAGAAGAAAAACTATCCATAGTAGCCGGAATGGCTATGACGGGCCAAGATGTCCGCGCGGCAACAATTGGACCTAAACCATTACTCCTTCCCACTTTAGCAATAATCACTCCTCCACCCGGATATTTACCTAAAATTTCTTCCAATTTATCTAAACACATTGCTGTTGATTTATGCCCTGACATTGTCACCTCTTCTATGCAAACATCTTCTAAGCCTTCAAATATTTCGATCTCAGGAAATAAATCGCTTTCAGATCCACGCCACATAACCAAGGCCTGCTTAGGGCTTTTGAAATTTTTTGACAAAGATGCCACAAACCCATATTTTTTTTCAACTTCATCTAGTTCTTCACCCTGCCTAAAAGCTTCCTTACTTAACTCCCCCCAATTAGCGTCACGTAATCTCCAACTATCATTATCAATAACATCTGCCACCATTAAATTCCCATTTTCATCAATTCCGAGCTCAATTTTCATATCAATTATTCTATATCCTAAATTGTTCCAAGCGCCCTCCAATGTTAAAAAAACTTTCTTCATTATTTGCTCAATATCGGTCACTATTTCTTTTGATTTTTTTCCTAATATTTTATTTGCCTCAATTTTCTTATTGAGAACCGAGTCTTCTTGCCATGATGGTTTTTTCGGATGAACCAATTCCCAGTCCAAGCTATAAGGATCTTTTATAAAAGGATCTTCTTCGCCTTTCTTAGGATCTAAACCACCTAAAATTAATTCTTTATTATTATTAAATAATTCACCTTTAGTTGTTTTTAAGAAAAACTCAACAACTAAACTATGAAACCTGTAAGGATTTTTTTCATTTTTCTCATCAATTAATTCCGGATGTCTTTTTAAAAAACTACCGACAGCAAACCTTCTACATACCACCTCCAAGGGGATCATGGTACATTTTGGAGAAACAAATTCTGTAGGAGAAATTTGTTCAACATATGCAACTGGAATTCCTGATTTTTTTAAAAGTTCAAAAACTCTACAAGTTACAGTTGTAGCGTGAACCGCTTTTGTTTTGAAATTTTTAGTAAAAGACGGATCATCAAAAGCTGTAATATCATTTTTATTTTCAATAATCACATTTTTACTATCATCTTTTATTTCCCAAACAATCTTTGTTTTACCCTCAATTTTTTTATCTCCTTTTTGATATTTCATAATTATTTTATTAAATTAATTATCGACTTGGAATACTCAACTATCTCCTTTGCTTTATTTTTAGCATCGCCTATATAGTTTTCCGACCTTTCCAATAATCCTAAAACTTCATCAGGAATATTTTTAATAATATCATTTAATTTTTTATCATCTTGAGTTAATTCGTTTAAAATTTCAACCATTGATTTGCCTGTCTCCTTCACTTTTGGAATTATTTTATGATTAACTAGTTCATGAGCGTCCTCGTCATAACCTGCCATTTGCAAAGCGATGTATAAAGGTTCAGCCAAAATAACATCAGCGTTTTTTCTAAAATTAAAAAGACAGGCCTCCTCATTAACTAAAACTCTTTCAAGAAAGGCGGTAGCACTTTTATTTTTTTTAAGCAAAGTGTTAAGTTGTTGCTGTAAGTTAATTAAAATAATTGGATAATCTCTGGCCACTGAACTACCAACCAAATCACGCTGATGCTCACTAATCAAACAATCAAGCACTTTATTAAATTCACTCTTCGTTCTTAGCCACATACCTTCTATATTTTCAAAATTAATAGGGTTTCTCTTGTGGGCCATAGTAGAAGAGCCAACTTGACCTTTTTCAAAAGATTCAACAATTTCCCCAATTTCACTTCTCATTAAATGCCGTGAATCTCTGCCGAATTGGCCTAAGACAGCCGACAAATTAACACAAGAAAATAAAAAAAAGCCCAAAGGCTCTGGTGGCAATATTTGAGTACTGATTCTGGCTGGTTTTAAATTTAATTTTTTTAATACTTTTTTCTCAAAACTATCTTCATCGCTAACTTTTGTAAATTGTAATCCAAATTGTGCATTATGCGCCCCGACCGGACCAGAAATTTTTCCGACTAGATTATTACAATAATAATCCATTCTCTCAAAATTATACACAATTCTATTTAAAATTGTTGCCAACCAAAATCCAACTGTTATAGGAACTGCATGTTGACCGTGAGTTCTACCAATTTGAACTTTTTCAATATTATCTTCTACCAATTTTGAAAATATCTCTATTATTCTTATAATTGACGGCTTCAAAGCGCATTCATATGCCTCTCTAAATTGCAAAATTCTGGCAGTATCAATGACATCATAACTAGTAAGAGGTATGTGCACCCATTTTCCCAAGTCTGGTCCCAATATTTCCTGAGCTCTTCTAACCCAAGCCCTTATATCGTGATGAGTTATTGTTCTCTCAATCTCGTCAACTTCTGAAGTTTTAATATCTAATAATCTTTGTTTTTTTGCCTCGTCTAATTTTTCTATATCTTTTTTAGGAATTATATTGATATCACTTAAAGTTTTCAGAGTTGCTATCTCAACTAGAGCAAATTTCTTATACAAATTATCGTACCCAAAAACAGGAATCATTTCCTTAGGTTGGTAACGAGGGTTTCCTGGTAACAATTCATTCATAGTTAATATTGAATAATATTAGTTTAATATTAACATATTATTTTCAAAAAATAAATAAATAAAAAGGGGGCGCTTACTTAATATTGCGCCCCCAAAGGTTAATTTTTAAATATATCTTCAAAAGAATAGCCCCCTCTAATCTTGCGAAGAAGTTTTGGTTTGAATAAAAAAATGTTTGAAACATAATTCCAGTCATTAAACACCATATTTCCATCATTATCTACAATGGAAGAGCCAAGAAATTTTTTATTAAAATGACCGAAAATAACACCGGCATTTTTAGCCAAACCTCCGTCCTTACTCAAATCATCACCAAAATACATCATCTTTGACCTTGTTTTCATTGTCAGCTCAATCTGCTGAGCTTGACTTAGTGAAAGTAGTTCATTACCAATCCATCTCGACTGCACAAGATCAAATAAGAAAGAAGAGGGCTTAACCCTTCTCTCCATTTCCTCCGGATAATTCTGGCCGCGCATATCATCGTCTGTAACAATGATATCAGGGGGATCAAATCCCCAGGTTCTAAAAGTTTTTTGGATGAAAATTTCATGTCCAGATGATACCATCGCTAATTTAATCGGAATCTGTTCTTTTTGGCGTAAAAAATTAACAAGTCCAAAAAAGTCCAAAAACCCCTGACACGGCTCTGGCCAAACTCTACCATCTGGAAATTGACCACCGATCTCTTCCATTAAATAGGAAAGCTTAATTAAGACCAGCATTTCGATAATGGTTCTTTTTATTTTTATCTCATCGCCAGGCACCCACTCCAAAGGCGCGCCCTTGTCGTCAGGTACAAGACGGTTTAATTTCTTACTCCGTGCGTCAAAACATTTCTCAGCTGATCTAATTAGAGATCTTGTATTTCCAATGTCCAACACCTGTCCTACAACCTCCTCCGGTGCCCTGTTTTTCAAATTTCCGAATTCTTCGTATATATTTATTCCCTCCTCCCCAAATAAATCCTTTATTGCCAGGGAATACGCCTCATTAACACCAATGCCTTTAGGATTCTTGGAAAAAGTGTCCGCGACTGTGCCGTCAAAATCACTCACAAACAAATATCCCAGATCTTTCATAAATTATCCCCTTTCATCAATTATTTTTTTTGCCGCCATTTGCACAGCCCCAGGTAACATTATCCATTCATTTGGCAAAACATAACTTTGTAAACGCAAAGCAGCTTTATCAAGATTTTTTTTAGTCAGTGATTCTCGAAAAACATCAACAATAATTTCCCTGGGCACTTCAACCCTGCCTTGAAGAAAAATATCGCCAGAATCATATTCCATAACTGCTTCATGGACTGTTGGAAAAGTAAAAAATTTGCCATCAGCCCTTGCTTTCTCTCTTTCAATTTGATCAATTATCTCCTTTATCACCCGTCGATGGACCTCTAAACCGTACATACCGGCCCCACCGTGTTTGTGAGGATCGGCTGGATGAATGTTATACATTTTAACACCGTCAATAGGAAAAATTTTAACAACACAGCCGACCAGAAAAACCAATTCTACTTTAAGACTCTTTAACATGAATCTCAATTCATTATTGAAAGACTCGAGGGTTTTTCCCTTTCTTTCAACCACCACATGAGAAACTCCTAAAGCAATAGCTTTTTCAATACAACCAGCCTTATTTTTTGTGCTGAGCAAAGCCTTAAGATTAATATTAGGGATACAACCATTAACAGAGTCTGTCATAATAGCATTGGCGTCAGTTCCGCCGCCAGAAGCTATTAATACGGTATTTACTTTTTCATTCTTCATCTCAATCTCCTTATTTTAGAGTTTAATATAATTATCTGCTAAAAAAACTAATATAAGACAAAAATATGTTTTCAATGTTCAAAAAACAAAAAAACAACACCTCCTTTAAATTCGTTAATTTGTTTGCTAACTTTACTAAAAAAATAAAAAAAAATCAAGGTTTTATTATTATATGGCAATAAATATTTTAAAAAATAAAAAACCCCAATCCCATAAAAGGACCAGGGTTAAAACGATAAATAACAATATCACGGGTATCACGCTACAATCAATTTTTTATTGTTATTTTTATTGTTAAACTTGCAACTAGTTTTACATTTTGAGTTAGACTTTGCTTCCCTTTTAATTTTTTTACACCTTTTGCCAAGCCATTTTAAACCACAAGGTCCAAGACCACCTTTATTCTTTTTCCCAGAATTTTTATCTGGATTAACCCTCACACGTTTAAATTTACCCATTATGGTCCTCCTATAAAATTAAACTAAACTAGTTTGCATCAATTTGTATTTATAAAAAATTAAATAAACCATTATATTTTTAAATCTTGCAACTCTTGAAACAACTCCTTCAAGCAATCATCCTCAATAATTCTTTCTACATAAGTCTGAAATTCAGACAAATCTTTTTTATACTGACCTTCGTATATCTTCGCCTGAATTGCCATCTCAAGTTTTTCCACTTGAAACACAAATTTTAATTCTCTTGTCTTTCTCTCTTCAAATTCATCCCAAATATCAATATATTTCTGAGCACCTGAAAAACTTTTAAATAACTTAACAAATCGTGCATCTTTTTATTTGTGGGCCGGGTAGGATTCGAACCTACGAAGTCACAAGGACGAGTGATTTACAGTCACTTGCAGTTGACCGCTTTGCTACCGACCCAATTTATTATGCTTATAATACATTTTTTAAGCACCGGTGTAAAGACTGGGAGCCGAAGTCGGGGCTTGAACCCGAGACCTCATCCTTACCATGGATGCGCTCTACCAGCTGAGCTACTTCGGCGTTTTAAAAAGGTAAAAAGCAATATGTTTTATTATTAACAACTAACAATGAAACACATTGCTTTTTACAAATATTATATTAAAAATATAAAAATTTAATTTTCTAAGTTTTTAATTTTATCTTCAAACTCACCGATTTTTTTATTCTCTGAATTTACTCCCTTTAGCTTATCCAGGGTCTCCTTGGCCGAACCTTTATCTTTCAATATTATACTTATCTCAAACATGATGTCAAGGTAGCGAGGGTTATTCGGAGTTAAACTAAGGGCCTTTTTTATATAGGAAAAAGCCTCTTTGTTTTTACCTCCCTCTTTCTCAATCCAAGCGAGATAATAGTATGTTTTAGTAATATTCTCAATATCATTCTCATCATACAAATTTAACAAATACTCATACGTTTCTTTAGATTCTTTATATTTCTTATTTTCAAAAT
>JAIOTG010000040.1 GCA_021106995.1 bacterium | reverse complement strand
TACGGGATGTTTATCACTAGACTTAGCCTTGGGAGTAGGAGGAATTCCTCGCGGAAGAATAATAGAAATATTCGGCCCAGAAACATCAGGAAAAACAACCCTAGCTCAACACATAATAGCGGAGGCTCAAAAAAGAGGTGGAGTAGCCGCTTTTATTGATGCCGAACATGCCCTAGATCCTGACTACGCCAAAAAGATAGGAGTAAAAATATCAGACTTACTTATATCTCAACCAGACACAGGTGAACAAGCTTTAGAAATATTAGAAACATTAGTAAGATCAAACGCGGTTGACGTGGTTGTAGTAGATAGTGTAGCCGCCCTAGTTCCTAAAAAGGAAATTGAAGGAGATATGGGAGATTCGCAAATGGGTCTTCAGGCTAGATTAATGAGCCAAGCTTTAAGAAAATTAACTGGTGCAGTTTCTAAAAGTAATACGATTGTTATTTTTATAAATCAAATAAGACAAAAGATAGGTGTATTTTTTGGAAATCCTGAGGTAACCACCGGGGGTACAGCTTTAAAATTTTATTCATCGGTAAGAATTGAAGTAAGGAGAGCGGCTCAAATAAAACAAGCTGAAAGAATTATAGGTAATAGAGTAAAAGCTAAAGTTGTTAAAAATAAAGTAGCAGCTCCGTTTAGGACTTGTGAATTCGACATAATGTATAACGAGGGCATATCAATAGCGGGTGATTTAATAGATTCTGGAGTAGCGTTTGGAGTTATAATAAAATCAGGGAACACTTACACCTTCGAAGACACTAAACTTGGAGTAGGAAGGGAAAATGCTAGAAAATTTTTACGCCAAAATATTAAAATAATAAGAGAAGTAAGAAAAAAGATCCTTGATGAAGTAAAAATAAAAGAAAAACAAGAAGAAAATTAAAACAATTTAAATAAAAAAATATCCCAGAAATTTCTGGGATATTTTTTTATTGTTTTTTGTATTAAGCTCTTTCTACGTACTCACCAGTGTCTGTATTAACTCTTATTATATCACCCTTTTCAATAAACATGGGTGCATTTACATTAATACCGGTTTCTATTTCTACTTGTTTAGTAACATTACCAGCTGAATTTCCTTTTACTCCCGGAGGAGAACTAGTTACTTCAAATTCCATTTTTATAGGAAGCTCCATTGTTACGGCCCTTCCTTGAAAATACAAAACATCAACATCAATTCCTTCTTTTAAAAATTTTTCTTTATTATTAAGAGCTTCTATCTCAATCTCAAACTGTTCATAGCTATCATTGTCCATAAAGTAAGCCCTCTCATCATCTTTATATAAATAGTTAACTTTCTTTTTTTCTATATCAGCTTCTTCGGCTTTGTCATTTCCTTGAAAAGTTTTATCCAACACTGCTCCATTTATTAAATTTTTTAATTTAGTTTTAAGAACAGCTCCACCTCTAGCAACCTTATGATGTTCAGCTCTTGTAACCATAAAAGGTTGATTGTCTACTTGAATTATTTTTCCAAGTTTTATTTTTCCTATATCTAACATAAATTAGTTAAATAGTTTATTATCTTCTTGTAAAAGGAATTAAAGCCATAATTCTAGATCTTTTTATAGCCTGAGATAATTTTCTTTGATGCCAAGAACAAACTCCTGTTCTTTTTCCTGGCAAAATTTTTAAATGAAAATTAACAAATTTTCTTAAAATAGTAACATCTTTGTAGTCAATATCATCAATCCCATTAACACAAAAATAACAATGCTTTTTTTTACCTGGTCTATTGTCCATATTTTTATTTATTTAAATTTATTAAAATGGTATATTCTCAACTTTTATTTCTTCGTCATCAGAACCATCGCTTTTACTGTCTTTATCTTGACTATTATTGTCTGAATTATTATCTTCATAAAAAGGTTGTTCATTTTCCCCCCCTGAAGAAGTGTTCCCAGAAGCACCACCAGATCCCCCTGGTCTATCTAACATAATCATGTTTTCAGCGATAATTTCAGTTCTATATCGTTTAACTCCATCGTTTCCAGTCCACTCCTTGGTTTGCAAACGTCCTTCTATATAAACCTTGGTTCCTTTTTTTAAATATTGTCCGCAAATTTCTCCTAATTTTCTCCAAGCTACCACATTGTGAAATTCTACCTTCTCTTGTCTCTGACCTTGGTTATCATTCCAAACTAAGTTTGTGGCAACTGAAAATTGGGTAACTGTAGCTCCAGAAGGAATATTTCTAACTTCTGGATCACGAGTCAAATTTCCAATAATCATGGCTTTGTTTAAATTCATAGAAATTATTTTAGTATATAATTTATATTAAATCGTCAGTGTTTAATATATTGTCTAATTTTTTATCTAATTCCTCAAGATTTACTTTTTTTTCTTCTTCCTCCTTTTTCTTCTTTTCGTCTTCTTTTTTATCAGAATCATCTTCCTTTTTCTCTTCCTTTTTCTCTGATTTTTTTTCAACTTTAACATCTTTTTTTTCAACTTTTTCTTTCCTTGGCTTAACTTCTTCTTTCTTTGTTTCTTCAACCCCATCCTCTTCGTCATCTACTCCCTCTTTTTTCTTTCTATCTATTTCTTCAATTTTTTCTGCTTCTTTTCTATTTCTTTCTTGAATTCTTTTTATTCTTTCTATTTCCTTTTCATCAAGCTCTTTCTTCTTTACAATCTGATAACGCAAAACCTCGTCTAAAAGTTTTAAAAAATTATTGATAATTGACAAATTTTCTTTGTCAGTGTCAAATTCAATTAAATTATAATAACCATGATAAAATTCTTCTATCCTATAGGCTAATTTTTTTTTACCCCAAATTTCTTCCTTGGTAATTTCAGCCTTTTT
>JAIOTG010000107.1 GCA_021106995.1 bacterium | reverse complement strand
TTATTATCTTATTTATTTTCTCTTTTTTTAATTCCTTAAATAATCTATCAAAGTCACTCTGGTTATTACCTACAACATATTTGTCTTTATTAATCTTCTTATATTCTCTCCCTAACTTAATTTCTATCTTTCTTTTTCCAACTAAACATTTAGATATTCCCTCTGTAATAGAGCTAGAATTCTTAAAAATCAATATGTTCTTATTAGAATCACTGCTTTTAATATTGTTATCTTTCGCATCTTTCTCATTATCGACTTCTTTCCACTTAGGAGTATAGTAAAGATTTTCTTTTAACTCATCTCCTTTTCTAGTAACCTTTTTTGATATACAATCTTTCATTTTCAAAACCAAGCTACCATCTTTATCAAAAACGTAAATATCAAATATAAATAAAGATTTGGAGTCTTTTTCCCTAAAATTAATCACGTGAGAATAAAAATGAGTAGGTAATTTTTTATAAATCTCAATCTGACCATAGGATTCTGGTAAATAAACCGAATTAGAACCCAATATTTCCTTCACCCCGTCTATGGGTAGAGTTCTATCAAGAGACGGAGGATATAAAATATAGCCCTCTGCCTCTCCTATATTTTCGTCTTTAACCCTTATTTCAACCAAAATTTCGTCATCTATCATTTTTTTTGTTACTTTATAATTTATTGACTTAACAATATCCCATCTCTTGCTAAAATAAAGAGATTTATGATCATTGATTTGGTAGTGCCTTATTATTTTTTCTCCTTTAAAATCAGCCAATACATCTTTTAAGCTAAGGCTTTTATCTTCTTTAACTTTTTTAACCTCAACTTCACAATTAAAATTTTTGACCCAATTATTAGAATTTAAGTAACTTATTATTGATATATTAAATGCATCCTCTTTCTTTTTAACAATTATCTGAACCTTTTTGCCCTCATTTTCGAAAAAAATAATTGGATTTAAATGCTTAGAGTTTTTAATAATAAAATTACCTAAACCAAATTTCTCTACACAAACATTGACGACCATTTCAACTGAAGCCTTGCCTACTAATATTAAATTATCACCAACTATATGCTCGGATAACAACTCACTTTTTGAAGGATCTAAATATGATTGATAAATATCCTGATCCATGGATTCTGTAAGTAAACTATGCACTAAGGGATAGGACAATTCCTTTTGGTGGTTGTTTATCTTCTTATCATTTTTATCTATTTCAAACCAACATCTTATTTTCTCAAAAGGATAAGTAGGTAAGCTTATTTTTTGTCTTTTATTCTTATATATTTTATCCCAATTTAATATTTCTCCTTTAATATAATCAATTGCCAAAGATTTCAAATCACCTGATTTATATTTTTTATCTGTTTTTTTATCTTTAATAAAATTTCTCTTTCCAATTTCCCCATAAAAAATTTCTTTATCTTTTTTCTTGTTTAAGTACTTATTTAATTTATTTCTTAAATCTTCAACGCTATCTATTGTAATTGCTACTCTGTATTCAAAATGCTCTCTGCCGGTATTAACTGTATAGCACAATTCGTTTAAGTGTATTTCTTTATTTTTCTCTATAAAATCTAAATATATTTCAATATATTCTTCTAAAACCCTAGGTGAACGGGCCGATATTGTAAAAATATCCCTTTTCTCTTTTTGTTTGGAAATTCTTATTTTAGACGCTTCCTCCAATATTATATGACAATTAGTTCCACTAAAACCAAAAGAGCTAACTCCACATCTGCGTGGATTAATACCACAATCCCAATCAACTAATTTATCACTAACAAAAACCGGAGAATCAATAAAATTAATTTTACGGTTCGGAAAATTAAAATTTACTGTTGGTGGAATCTTTTTATTTTTCAATGCTAAAATAGATTTTACAACCCCAGCCATCCCAGAGACACTATTTAAGTGTCCTATATTAGACTTAACGGAACCAACGGCACAAAATTGTTGCTTCTTGGTATGTTTCTTAAATGCCCTAGTTATACCATCTATTTCTATAGGGTCACCTGTGGGTGTCCCAGTTCCATGAGTTTCTATATGAGATATAGTTTCAGGATCAACTTCAGCGTCTTTCCAAGCCTTTTCTAATACTTCGGCTTGCGCCTGTGGGTTAGGCGCTGTTAAATTACCAGAATAACCATCTTGATTTATTGCCCCTCCTTTTATTATTGCGTGAATATTATCTTTGTCTTCAATCGCTTTATCTAATAATTTTAATACCACGGCTATTACACCCTCTCCCCAGTTGGTTCCCAAGGAAGAATCATCAAAAGTTCTAGTTTTATATTCCGGGGAGATAATTTCCGATCTTCTGCCCAAATTATCATGCAAAGTGCCAACATGAACACCTCCGGCAATAGCAATATTATATTGATTATTTCTTAAATCCTCACAAGCCTTAAATAAAGCAACTAAGGCAGATGAACAAGCGGTGTCAATAACCATATTAGGTCCCTTTAAATTAAGGATATAAGCAATCCGACTGGCTATGCATGGATCCAATATTGCCGGAGAAGTGTTTTTCATATAATCCGGGAATAAATCATTGACCACTCTTCCGTGACTATTAAAATCAGAAGAAGTGCCCACATAAATTCCGGAATCGGAGTTTTTTATTTTCTCACCCATATAACCAGCATCTTCCAATGCTGACCAGGCTGTTTCTAAAAATTTTCTTTGATTAGGATCTGTTAGACTAGCATCTTTGGGAGAAAAGTTAAAAAATTTATAATCAAACTCATCCATTCCATCAATAGTCATAAAAACGCCGTCTTTAACCGGAAAATGTTCCCTACCCATATAGGACAAATAATCATAAATATCTTGCCTCCTTCTTTCAGAGAAAACAGAAGATGCCTGTTTTCCAAACACTAAAATATCCCAAAACTCATCCAGAGAATTAGCGCTAGGCAATTTTGCAGACAGACCAATTATTGCAATGTCTTTATTTTTATATTTCTTGTCCATAATTATTATTAATTTTAACACCACCGAAAACCTCTTTCCATCTTTCATTCACCTCATCAGAATCAACTTTCTTTATTTTCATAATTAAATCTAACATATTTAAAGCCTCTATAACTTGATTAAGTGACAGCTCTATTTTTTTATCTTTACTCACAGCAAACTCTTTAAACACCTTGTTATAAGACTTAATTACTTTTTTCTCGTAATCAAGTTCGTTTTCATTATTATTTTTTAAACAAACAGCTATTTTTAAACATTTTGATACAATGTTATATTTTTTATCCCCAGACAAATTAAATTTTTCTAAAAGAAAATCAATATCGCCATATTTACTGAAACTATAAGGCCAGAAATCTTTATAATTCTCAGATACTATATTAGTCAATATCTTTTGAGGACCAAGCTCAACTGTGGTATCAATATTTTCCTTCTTTAAAAATTCCATTGTTTTTATCCAGTCAACCATTTCGATATAGCTATTGCTAATTATATCAACAACATCTTTACTGTTTTTATAAAAACTTAAACGTGTACTTGAAAAAACTGGATATTTAAAAGAGTTTATTTTAATTTTATTTAATTCTTTTTTTAATTTATTAACACCTTCTCTTAAAACACTACTGTGAAAGGGGGCGTCAGTATTAATTTTTTGATATTCTCCTCCTTTTTTATTGACGATACTATGAACTTTTTCTATAGCGTCTTTATAGCCCGTAATAGTTATCTGATTATTAGAATTAATAACTCCTATAGACGCAAACTCTTCCTTACTACTCACCTTCTCACATATTTTTTCTAGATCCTTTTGATTAATATTTTTAATCACGGACATAGCAACGCTTTTATCTTGAACCAAAGCAACCGCTATTTTCCCTTTTAATCTAGCTATTCTAATAGCATCTTCAAAATCAATCGCACCAGAACAGGCCAAAGCACTCAATTCCCCAAAACTGTGTCCAATTAAAAATCTTGGGGGGATTTCTATTTTTTTCATCCATGCCTCAAACGCTATTACACTTATTAACAAAACAGCTGGCTGAATGTTCTCTGCTTTACTCAACTCGCTATACGGCCCTTCAAAACATAGTTTAGTAAAATCAAAACCAAGTACTTTATCCGCCTGTTTAAATCTTTTTCTAGCTAAAGAACTGTTGTCATAAAAAGACTTACCCATGCCCACATATTGAGAACCTTGCCCTGGAAATAAAAATACGTTATTAAACATAAATTAATTATTATTCCTAATAAATTCGGCCAAACCTTTAACAGAAGGGTACTCAAGTATTTTATCAGATTCTATTTTTATATTTTTTTTTCTACACTCTGTTACAATTTCAACTAATTCTAAAGAAGAACCTCCTAGTTCAAAAAAATTATCATCTATACCGATATTATCCTTTTCTAAAACTTTCCTCCAAATATCTATTAAAGTATTTTCGACCCCCCTATCACTATCCCTATGGATATTATCAAAATAACCCTTTCTTTTCAACTGGTTGTATAAATCAATTCTTTTTAATTTCCCTGAAGGACCTTTAGGAATATCGCTGACAAAGATAATCCTTTTAGGAATCTTAAAGTCGGAAATTTTTTTTCTTAATTTTTCTTTAATATCCCTTTCGGTTACCTTTCTGCCGGATTTCAAAATCACAGCTGCAAATATTTCTTCTCCTAAAGAGGGATGAGGAGCAATAAAACCAACTCCTTGTTCAATTTTATTATTTCTAAGCAAAGCTTCGTCAATTTCTCTTAAAAAAATCTTTTCTCCTCCTCTATTAACCATTTCCTTAGCTCGTCCTTTTATAAAAAGAAAATCGTCTTTATCTAAATAACCAAGATCTCCAGTTCTAAGCCACCCATTAATAAAAGATTCTTTGTTTGCCTTTAAATTATTTTCATAGCCAGACATCACATTTTCTCCCTTGATTATTATTTCTCCTAATTTATTTTTTTCTAAAAAATTATCTTCTTCGTCAATTATGGCTAACTCCAAATTATTAGCTTTGCCGGCTGAGCCAGGCTTTCTTTTTCCTGGAGGAAGTTGGTTGCTGGTAATTTGTAATGCAGCCTCAGTCATGCCATATGACTCTAAAACTGGACAATTAAAAATACCCTCTAAAGAAGAAAGTATTTCTGGTGAAAGAGGCGCAGAAGAAGAGCGAATTTTTTTAATTTTATTTTTTTCTAATATTTCTTTATTTTCTCTGGATTCTTTAATAATAACCTGATGAACTGTTGGAACACCCGTATACCAAGTAGGCTTAAATTCATCCAACCAATTAAAAAACTTGTTCTTCTCAAATTTAGGCGCAGATATAACGCTACCGCCTGAAAAAAGAGCAGACAATGTCACAACCAAACCATGAATATGAAAAATAGGCATTAAATCTAGACATCTATCATCTTCCCCCAATTCTAAAGAATCTATTGTATTATTAGCTGAAAAAATTATATTTTTTTGAATCAAGGGAACCAATTTGGGATTTGAGGTTGTTCCTGAGGTATGTAGGACCAAGGATATGTCGTCTAGACCTGGCAAATCCCTTTCTGTAGATACTTCCTTGTTTTGAGGCAATTCCAAATCAAACCCAAATCCTTTTAGGAATATGCGAGCTATTGGAATATTTTTTTCTTGAGCAACTTTAAGAGCCTCGGAATCAAAGCCCCTTAAAGTAATTAAAAGACTGGGCTTAATATCAGAAAAATAAAAATCAAACTCCTTTTTTTTATAAATAGGATTCAGAGGAGCGATACAGGCGCAACTAAGACCCAAAAGACACGCCATGGTCATCTCTACCCCCTGGGGTAAAACAATTACAATTCTATTATTTTTTTTAATTCCAAAACTATGAAGCTTACCTATTAAAACATCCAGCTGTTCAAATAATCCCTTAAAACTTAAATTAAGTCCGAAAACAGACTGGAGTGCTAATTTATTTTTATTTTTCTGAGATAAGAACTTAAATAAACTAAAAACAGAATCCTTATAAATAGTTTTTTTTTTATTTTTTCCCATATCTTCTTAAAATTTATTAACAACCAATATTACCGTTATATCAAAACTACTTACTGCTATGAGAGGCGTGACTTGCGTGACTTGCGTGAGAAGAGTGAGAACCATGAGAAGCATGAGTAGAGGCAGCATTGCCTGAACTAGGATTTATAAGCCCAGCCAAGCCAATACCTAAAGCAACAATCCGCATAGCAATTTTTGGAATATCCTTTTTATTAACCCTACCTTCTTCACTATTTAAGAAGCGACTTATGTCTTTTTTAATTTTAGGAAGATTATTTTTATTCATATATATTATTTTACACTATTTTAACCATTTTTCAAATATTTTTTTTATTTTTTCATCTTTAATTTTTTCAAATAAATAATCAAGGATGCCTTTATTCATCTTACATCTTTCATTATTTGGCATTTGAGAGAATATATTTCCGTGTTCAACATAGTTATAAATAGGACAAGTACCACAATATGGCATATAAGCACAACTGCTACACTCTGGCAAACCCTCTAAACAAGAAGCTGTGCAAAGACTCTTAACTGTGGGACTATCTATTATTTCCTCGTAGGTATTCTGGAAGACATTGCCTAGCCTAAAACTTTCATCTCCCATCATACTTAACATCCTGCCTTCGTCACAAGTATATACATCTCCGTTATAATTATAGGCTAGCTGTCCAGTCCCAGCTCCACAAGGTGACCTCAACTCTAACATGTTAGGGTCAGTATCTGTAAGAATTTTCTGTAAAAAAAATTTTGACAACCTTTCCTTAAATAAAACTCCCTCTAAATTCTTTTCAATTACATAATCCAGAGTATTTCTATAAAATTCCAAAAACTCGTCGCTGGAATAATTTATTTTATCCCAAATTCCCTCTGAAACACCGAAGGGATTTAAAGGACGAAGAAACATTTCATCAAAACCTAAATTTATATGTTCATCTACTATTTCTTTAAAAAAAGGCAAGGAATGTCGGCTAACAACGCTTATGCTAGCCAATTTAGAAATATAACCCCTTTTTTCTAAACTTAAATAATTGTCATTAAATCTCTTTGCCCACTTAGCAATATTTTTATAATTATTCCCTCCCTCTCTGTTAGGTCTATTCTTATTATGAAGAGGAGCGTGACCGTCCAAAGACAAACTAACACTAACTTTATTGTCAATTAAAAATTCATACTTCTCTTCATCCATCAAATTCATATTACTAACCAAAGAAAACTCCAACTCTTTCCCGGTTTCCTTCGCCTTCTTTCTCGCTCTATTAACCACATATTCTACCACGGGCCAATTAGCTAAAGCTTCGCCACCCTGAAACTCTATTATAATTGTCGAACTTGGACTGCTAAATATTTTATCTAAAGAAGCTTTAGCAGTTTTTTTGTCCATATCAGTATCTTTAGCACACATATCTTTAGCTGAAGCGTGACAGTAAATACAAGCCTGATCACAACGCAAAGTTGTCACTAAAATGTGCAAAATTGGCCCTGTAAACAAAAAATTGTTTTTTTGCTGATATTTTTTTACCAACCTCTTTGTGTCTAAAGATTTATTTACAAAACCTTTTTTAGCCAAATCTTTAAAAACAAGTGAGTCCTCTTCTAACTCGCCCTCTATATATTTTTTAAAATTATTATCATTTAAAAAAATAAAATCACCCGCTTGATTTGTCAGAAGATAATTATCTCCTAATTTTCTAAATCTAAAAAAACTTATATTGTTTTTGTTTATTTTCTTGTGGTTGATATTCATAGAACATTTACTTTAACATCACCTGTTAAAACTAAAACATAATTACAAAATTCATTCTTAAGATATTCTTCGTCATTACCAATCTTCATCTCTAAACAGACTTTTATTTCTTTTTTCAAGTCACTTATCTTAAAATCTGCCCAATCCTTATAAATTTGAATAGCTCCTTCTATGGCCTTTTTATTATATAATTTTTTATTAAAATTAACACAAATCATCTTTTTATTTTTTATCTTTTTTATACTTATCCTCCCAAGGAACGGCTATCCCTAAAGGATCATCTTCGTAAAAATCATCCTCATCCTCGTTGCTAATACTACCAACTAAGGCTTGTCCAACAATAAGTTCTTTTATTTTTTTATTACTATCGGATATTTTAAGTCTTAAAGAATAACTTAAAAGCTCATTTAGAAATTCCCCCCTTGCTATATCAAGATCCTCTTTGGATAAATTTTTCTTCCCTTTCATGTTGACTATTGTTTCATCCTTAGGATTTTTATTTAAATAAATATAAAAATCATCAACAAAAACATAACTCGCCCCATATAAAGCCTCAAGGGGATAGATTTTTTCATTCACTGTAAATTCGATACTATTTTTCATATATTCTTTAAATTAATTGAATTTTTTACATATTAACACAAAAAAAACAATAAAACAATAATTATCTTAAATGAAAAAATTTAAAATAATAATCAATTTTTTTAATTTGTTTTAGCATAAGTCCAAATCCGTCATCTCCTAAAAAATTATAAACTACTGGATAATCCTCCACTTTTATCTGTTTATGCTGTGAATAATTTTTTATCAAATCACGATGCTCTTTAATAAAATTTTTTAAATCTTTTTTTTTCTAAAACTTTGTTATTAATTTTTAAAAAACCATTTTTACGAATTTCCCGAGATATACTCATCGTATTTATATGACTCCCATAATAGCTATAAGATAAATAATTAAAAAATTCCAAGGCATCACAATTAGTTTTCAAAGGGGAAAAGTCATGTTTAGAAAAACCAATTTTTTCTAATTCTTTATACATCAAATCGATCGAATAATCTATAAAAGTTAGAGGGGAAATTATTGAAGGAAACTCTTTGTAATCAATGCTATCTAGATTTAAATCATAGATAGTGTTTCTGTATTCAGGAAACAACTTCAGAAATAATCTGTATATTTCCCCATATTGATTTTCCAAATATTCCTTCTTGTCTTGTTCTTTAAAAAAAATAATTGGGCTTGAAGATTGACTTTTATCCCAACCAGATACTATAATTTTAACCCCATTTTTTAAAGCAATATTAAAACAAACCGTATCTTTTAAATAACAACAGAGCTGACAACCTATACTTGGTCCCATATTATTCTTATACCCCCAAACCAAGCCCTTGCCTAGAAAATTACGATAAAACTTTTCTTCAAAAGGATAAATTTCAAAATCTACCTTTAATTTTTTAGTTATTTTAACAATATTATCCAAAGCCTTCGAATTTAATAATGGGCGCATTACTGAACAAGCAAGAACGTTAAGTTTGTATTGTTTCTTCAAGAGATTCAAAATATAAGAACTGTCTTTACCTCCACTCAACATTAGCAAAACATCATACTTATTTCTCTTTCCTAAAATGGTCTTGTTTATTATTTTGTCAAAATTATTTCTAGCAGAAATTTTTTCTTTATATGAAAAATCCTTCTGCTTAGAATGGCTTTCGCAATAAGAGCAAGGACCATTATTATTTATTCCTACAGAAGGAATTTGATTGTTTATTAAACAATTTTTACAAGTTTTTGTGTTTAAACTCATTGAGTATCATTAACTAAAATTATTCTCACCTCTTCTGCTATGCTAAAATCTAATGCCCCCTCCTTGTCGGAATATCTAGGGACAACCACCACGGAATCTTTTAATTTTACATCACTTATTCCTATATTTTTCTCGTCAATAACCCCATAATTAGAATCTACCCTTAGCTTAATATATTTAGTTTTTTTATCTAATAAAATTCTCCTCTTTTCACTACTATCTGGGAAAGGAGCAACGTATAAGAAGTCTTTCTCTATATTAACTACAATTCCACTAGTTATTGAATTGTTAAAACTTGCATCATTATCATCCACCTCTTTAAAATTACCTTGATAATTAATGATTTTTTGCTCTTTTTCTTTTGTAAATATACCAAAATTTAAACTATACAAATAAAAAATCCCAAAAATAATAAATAAAATAAATAGCAGTAATAAATATATTTTTTTCATAAAAATTTTATTTTTATTATATAATATCATTAAAAATTATAGAAGACAATATATTAATCTAATGCATTTAAACCTAGCTTCATTCTCGTGATAAACAAAGGATTGTAATTTTTTAAAATAAAAAAACCAGTGGCTTCTTTTAAAAACCACTGGTAGGTAAAAAACTGTCAATAAATATAAACACTAAACAACAAAATATCAGGTTGCTAAATTTAATACGTGCGTATACAACGCACCCCCAACAAGCTGTTCTCACCGTATCGTGCAGTAGAACAAGACGGAAAAGAATTAAAATGGGTTTGAATTCCCTCATTTGCATCCCACCTCGTACTAGACCAATATCGCCAAGAGGGCGATGTAGTGAAATTACCCCCCAATGAAGCTTTATTATTACACATACACTCCAATTCTTCCCTAGTCGGCAATGAGCAACTCGAACATAAACTTGCACAAACTGTTGCAGCA
>JAIOTG010000033.1 GCA_021106995.1 bacterium | reverse complement strand
GATATTTTTGGGTATCCTATTTATAGAGGTTATATTTTCGATACTGTAGAAGAAGATAAAGGACAATATGATGATGATAAAGAAATTTTTTGGGGTTGTGGGGTTGCTTTACTAATAAAAAGAAGTATATTCGATGAAATAGGATTTTTAGATAAAGATTTTTGTGCGTATGCAGAGGAAATAGATTTATGTTGGAGAATTAATTTAAAAGGTTATAAAATTATGTTTGCCCACAAACCAAAATTATATCATGTAGGGAGTGGTTCTTGGAGTAAAAAACCATTTAAATCTAAATATTTATTACATAGAAATCATATTTTGATATTATTTAAAAATTATTCTTTTAAAAATTTAATGTGGATAATTCCAATAAAATTCTCTCTTGAAATAATAAGTATGTTTAATTTCTTATTTAAGAAAAATTGGAATGAATCTGCAGCAGTAGTTTTATCTTTAGCATGGATATTAACACACCCCATATTTATTTATCAAAAACATAAAAAAACTCAAGAAATAAGAAATATTGGTGATAAAAATATAATGAAAAAAATGCTAAAAACAAGTGTCGCCATTCAATATTTTTTACACAAAAAGAAAAGATTTAAAGATTATATTAGATATATTTAACTTCATAAATAATAATAACGGGTTGTTGGGGGTTTTCTTTTAAGAAAAATACATTAACAGGAGTAAATAATTCAGGATTATTCTGTGCGATTTCATAAGTCCATTGGGCGGAAGGGTAATAACCTGTCACTACAATATATTTTGGTTTAAGTTCATCTAATTTTTGTATAGTCATTTCTTCATCTTTCCCAAAAGTAGTTACAAATCTTTCTGTGTAATATATAAAAGGCATCTGATTATTGTTACTTAATATTTTATCTTCTTTATTAGAATTTTCTTTAATCCAAAAGCCTGCAGATTTAATCTCTGAAAAAGAATACAATTTATCTTTAATCAAAGAATCTGCAAATTTAACTTGATAATACCCTCCTATTAATAAAAGTAAAATTATAATAACAACACCAATAATTTTATTATATTTTTTAAATTTATAATAAAATTTTAGCATGCCCAAACCAATAACATAAAAAACAGCCGGGAAAATCATCATTAAATATCTTGGCTCTGCGTGACCACCTGTATGTGCAGAAACATAACTATAAGCTAAAATAGGAATCAACATCCATATAAATAATAACAAATATTTACTCAAAGATTTTTCTTTATTCTTCCAAATTAAATCAAAACCAAGTAGAACATTAAATAATAAATGAGCTGAAGATAATATAAATATTATAAATAAAGGTGTCTGTAAATACATTGGGAAAAAACCAATATATCTTACCCATCCAACAGAATTCCTTTCTTGAGTTGATGTTGCTGAAGAAACCTCTGAAAATCTTGGTGAAATAGAATCATAATTAATGTAAGACCATATAAAATAAGGGCTTATAACTAATAATATTATTAAAGCAACTATCCAAATACGTTTATCCCTTAAAAAATTTAATTTTTTTGTTATTAATAAATATATCCCTAAAATAATGACTAAAAATGCCGTAGAATAATGTATCAAAAAACCAATACCTAAAAATAATCCTGATAAATAAATATATTTATTTCCTGCTTTTTTATAATATCCTTTCCAAAATAAATAAATAGATAATAAAGCAATTGTTGTCGCGGGTAAATCCATTAAAAATCTTTGTGTGAAAAATAAATGCAAATAAAATACAGACATTAAAAAAGAAGAAATTAAACCAATTTTTTTATTAAATATTTCTTTACCTACTAAATAAGTCAAATAAACACCAAAAAATGAAAATAATAATTCCGTAAATCTAAGTCCTACTTCTCCAAAACCAATTTTAAAAAGACCTGCCCAAACTAAAGACATAAAAATTTCCCTAAGAGGATTCCAACCAAAATCAGAAGTATCAAAAGCCCAATGTTTTGCTTTTAAGAGATATTCTCCTTCATCCCACCATAATGCCTGATCGGAAGTTAAATAAAAATAATACAATCTAATACCTAATGCAATTAATAAAATTAAAATTAAAATTAAATTATACTTATTACTAAACCACTTTTTATTCATTTTTAATTAAATAGGATTATTTATACATTCTTTATAAACCTTTTCTAAATTATTCCCTATTTTTTCCCAAGTAAATTTTTTTGCTCTTTGTAAAGACATTTTACTTAATTTATTTCTTAATTTCTTATCTTCAACTAATTTACTTAATTTATTTTTTAAATCTTTTAAATTTTCACATTCAAAAGTTAATCCACTTTTATCAACAACCCAAGGTAATCCTCCTCGATCAGATGTAAGTATTGCAGCACCTTGACTCATTGCCTCCAAAACAACAATCCCAAAACCTTCATAATGACTTGGATGTATAAAAATATCAGTAGCATTCATAGCTTCTAATTTCTCTTCATCACTTAAAGGACCTGTAAAAATAACATTTTTTAAATTTTTACTTAATTTTTTCAAATAATTTTCATAACCACCATCTACACCACCTATAAAGAATTTAACTTTAGGAAAATCTTTTGCGATTTTTATTACTTGATCAAAACCTTTACTTTTATGTAATCTTGATAAACTTAAAGTCATAATTTCATTTTTACCAACTTTCCATTTATTTCTAAATTTATTTCCATTTCTAATCTTCAAATAACTTTTAGGAATTCCATTAGGAATTAAACCAATTTTATTTTTATTAATTTTAAATTTATTTTTTATCCAATCAATTTCTAAACCTGTAATAGCTAACAATTTATCAAATTTATTTAAAATTAATTTCCCAAAAAACAGATCAATAAACCAAATTCCAAAATTAGAATACCATTTTCTTAATTTCTTAGGATATTCGGGCCAATGTAATGTTAAAACACATTTTTTATTTGTAAAAAAAGGTATAAAATTAAAAGGATGTCTATATACATGAACATGAATAATATCAAAATCTTTCTTAGCAACACTAAAGACTCCTGGGAAAAAAGCACCAGAAAATCCTAACTTAAATATAGTTTTAAATCTAGATATTTTAACACCACTTTTAGAATCATATTTCTTTTTAATTTTTCCTTCTCTACCCAAATCAGATGTGAAAACTTCAACATTATGGCCTTTCTTAATCATTTCTTGAGCAAAATAATCTACATGTCTCTCAACACCACCCTCCACAGGCCAATAATATACTGTTAAATAAGCGATTTTCATTTTAATATACTACCCAAAGCCCTCTTAACATCATCTACCAAAATAGACCTCATAAAAGAGCTTTTCTTTATCATAATTAAATCTTTGCTATATGGTTTCCAAAATTTAAGATTTGTAGGTCCAAACAAAACAATAATTTTTTTATTAAAAGTTGAAGCTATGTGCATTGGTCCACTATCTATACCTAAATACATGTCAGAATTTTTAATTAAAGCCATAAGTTCTTTTAAATTTGTTTTTCCAGCCATAATTTCAGCTTTATTTTTCATTAAAGAATTAATTTGCTTTATATCCTCTAAATCAGATTTAACTCCTGTAAAATATATATTAACTTTATATTTTTCAACCATATAGTCCAAGACTTTTGCCCACCTTTCATTCAACCATTTATTTGATTTTTTATTTCCACTAACATGAACAACCACATTAAATCCTTTTTTTAATCTAAAATCTTGTTTACAATAAAGTTGGGGTTTTAGATTTTTTATTTTAAGTTTTAACAATTTCAAAACATCAAGATTATATTCAACTAAAGATTTTTGTTTTATTCTTGGAGTAACTTTTCTTGTCAAAAAATAACCCCTACCTCTAACAGCACCTATATGACTACATCCAATTCTATATTTAATTTTAGATCTTAATAAATCCAAACTAATTTTTAAACTTCCAGGATGTAATAAAACAACCAAGTCATATTTTCCTTTTATATTTTTTAAAAAATTTTTATCATAAAAAATTAAATTATCCAGATTTATATCTTCATCAATTAAATCCTTATATTTTTTTTGTAAACAAAAATCAATTTTAGCATCTGGAAAAGTATTTCTCAAATTTTTAATAACTGGTGTAGTTACAATTATATCTCCAACATGTAATAAATCAATAATCAATATTTTTCTAATTTCATTTAATTTTATTTTCTTAAATTTAAATGGATTAAAAACTAAATAAAATAAATAATCTATAATGAATATTAAACTTTGCACTAAATTTTTAATACTATTTTTCATGAAATGTAAAAATATAGATATCTTTAAATATATTCCTTATAAGGAGGGATTACCATGAAAAAAATAAACGAATATTTAGGACCTTATCATTGGTGTTTAAACGGATTTTGGAAAAATATTTATGAAAGACCTGTTAAATATTTTGAAAGAAAATTAAATAAAAATGATGTTGTTTTAGATATTGGTTGTGGGGATGGGAAGTTAACATCATTAATTGCTCCAAAAGTAAAAAAAGTAATAGCTATAGATCATCAACAATTTCCATTAGATATGGCTAAAGTTATTTTTGATAATTTTAAGATAAAAAATGTAAAATTTGAAAAAAAAGATGCATTAAAATTAACATACAAAAAAGGATCTTTTAATAAAATATTTTGTTTTGATGTTATAGAACATGTTCCTAAAACTGATGCAAATAACCTAATGAAAAATATGGCTAAAATGTTAAAAAAAGATGGTTGGTTGTGTTTAACAACTCCAAATAGGAGAGAAATAACAGGAAGAATTTTTGGTCATAAAATTATTGATAAACATTATTATGAATATACACCAAAAGAATTAAGAAGAATGGCTTCACCTTACTTTAAAAATTTTAAATTTATTGGAATCTATTTATCTATACCTCCTTTACCTAAAATTGAACACTTTTCCAATATATTGCCTTGCAGGTATTTTTTTAATGCTATGATTGGATTAGGCTACAATCATCCAAAATTAGCTAAAACGATATTATTAGTTGCCCAAAAAAAATGAAAATTTTATTTGTAATATATCATCCACTAGGTATTGGTGGTGCTGAAGTTACTACAAAATTAATAGCGGAAGGTCTAAAAAAATTAGGGCATGAAATAGTTTTTGTTTCTTATGGAAGATATGAGGGATTTAAAAATTACAAATTAAAAAATTACAATAAAATACCCTTATTTTACTTACAAAATTATTACATTTCAAAATACTTAACTAATGTAATTAAAAAAGAAAAACCAGATATAATTCATGCTAATGATAGATTAACAATTATGCCTTCAATAATTGCAGCAAAAAAAACAAAAACACCCATAGTAATTCATTTCAGAGATTATTGGTTTGTTTGCCCAAGAAGTAGTTGTGTTGCCCCTGATAATACAATTTATGAAACATGCAATTATAAAACAATCCTAAAGCATTATCCAATTAAAAGATGGATTATTGATTTATACAAGATTAGTTATTTAAAATCTATAAGACATATTCTAAAAAAAGCTGATATCAAAATAGTCAATGGTTCTAGCGTTAAAAATAAATTAAAACTAATAGGGATAAATAATTTTGAAACAATTCCAACTTTAAGAAATTTTAAAGATTTTAATATAAAATTAAATAAAACAAAATTAAAAAAACAACATAAATTAAAAAAAACAGTTATTAGTTTTATAGGGGGCTTAACATATACTAAAGGAATCTTAAATGCTTTAAAAATAATGATGCCAATACTTAAAAAAAATAAAGAAACCTCATTTTTAAT
>JAIOTG010000126.1 GCA_021106995.1 bacterium | reverse complement strand
GTCAATAAGAACTCAGCCGTGCCCGATTTCTTTTCTTCGGCCCACAATCTCATAGTAATGGCCGGCGTGATGAAAAGAAAAATCCAAGGAAGCAACGAAAAATAAGGCCTCATAGTAGCCGCGCCTCGCAAGAAAAAAAGATTAAAAAAAAGCCAATTACCCACAACCAGAAAAATGGCTATAAAAATATAAGCTATTGGAGAATTAAAGTAATTAAGCAATTCTTTTTTAAACAAAATCCAAATAGTTTTAATATATTTACTGCTTTTCATATAATTTATATTAATTACTTAAATTATTTAGTTAATTTTCTAAATATATCTTCCAGACTAACTTGTTTTTTATTAAACTCCAAGATATTCCAACCCTGAGAAATAATTAATCCTGAAATTTTTTCCCTAACATTACCTCCTTTTTTAGAAGTAACCTTATAACTATAAACATTATCACCCTCTCCCTTATCTGCTTCTACTCTTTCTACTCCTTCTATTGCCTGTAGTTGCCTTAAAACTTTCTCTTTATCTCCTTTTATTTTAATATTAAAAATTTCATCCAATTCAGCCCTGCCAGTTAACTCCTCCGGAGTACCTTCGCCCACAATCTTACCTTTATTGATGATAATTATCCGATCACAAACCGCACTAACCTCACTGAGAATATGAGTAGAAAAAACTACAGTTTTTTCCTCTCCTATCTTTTTAATTAAATCTCTTATTTCCACAATCTGATTTGGATCTAAACCGGTGGTCGGCTCGTCTAATATTAAAACCTCACTATTGTGCATAATGGATTGAGCCAATCCTACTCTTTGCCTATAACCCTTGGAAAGTTCTTCAATTGGTTTTTTTAACATTCCAACCAAACCACAAGATCCCGCTATTTCATCAATACGGTCTTTTATTTTATTTTTTTCTATTCCCCTAATGCCGGCAACAAACTTTAAATACTCATAAACTGTCATGTCCTCATATAGAGGAACATTTTCCGGTAAATAGCCTATTCTCTTTCTGGTTTTTAAAGAATCCTTGATAGTATCAAGGCCATCAATCTTTACTTCACCCTCATCTTGAGGAAGAAACGAAGTAATTATTTTTAGAGCCGTAGTTTTACCAGCCCCATTAGGCCCTAAAAAACCTAGAATCTCTCCTTTTTTTACTGAAAAACTAATTTCGTCCAAAGCCTTAGTAGAACCAAAACTTTTAGATACTTTTTTTACTTCAATCATAATTATAAATTTTAGTAAAAAACACACTTTGTTTTAATAAGACAAAGTGATAAGAATTAATTATTTATTAATATCCTATTATAATACAAAATATAAAATCTATGTCAACAAAGAATTTCTCCAATAGGCCTATTTAACTCTGGGAAATTTACCTAAAGTTACCTCGCGTATAATAATTTCATCCCCTCTTTGAATTTTTAATCCAACTCTGTCACCAGGATTATATTTCTGAATAACTTCTTGAAGATTATTATCTTTATTTATTTTAATCGCATTTACTTCAAAAACTATATCGCCTTCCAAAATATCTGCTTTAAATGCCGGTGAACCAGGAACCACGGCCACTTCTTCTTCAGACTTACCCTTTACCAACAAAGCTCCGCTATCTCTAAATAATCCTTTTTCTTCAGCAACTTCTGAATTTATTATAAAAAATCTAACTCCTAAATAAGGTCTAATTATTAAACTATTTTCCTTAACACTATCTATAACAGGAACGACTTCGTTTATAGGAATGGCAAAACCTATACTACCGCCTTCATTATCAATAGCCACATTTACTCCCACAACTTTTCCATTTAAATCAATTAAAGGACCTCCTGAATTACCATGGTTAATTTCGGCATCTGTTTGGATTATATTATTTAAAACTTCCGTAAATCCTCTTGGCCCGGTTGCCACAAAATCTCTTCCTAAACCACTGACTATACCCTTGGTTACTGAATTGGGATATTTTCCAAGAGCATTTCCAATAGCAATAACTGTAGCTCCCACTTCTAAATCATCACTATTGCCAAATTCAACAAAAGGAAGATTGTGATCATAAATCCTTAACACTGCCAAATCGTTTACGGGATCCTTGTCTATAAGTAAGGCATAATATTTTTTACCTGAATTAAGGATTATTCTATATTGAACATTGTCAGGGTCTTCAACGTCAATAACGTGTTTATTTGTTAAAATTAAACCTTCCGAAGATACAATAAAACCAGTGCCAGCTCCTACCTGCATATTTTCTTTTTCTATGCTTTGTTCTCCAGTAGATAGATCATAAGAAATAATCTCTTCATCCTGATAAACAACAATACTCACCACGGCATCCATATTCTTATTTATAGCACCAATGGTCGCGGCTTGATCTTCTAGTTCAAAATTACCAGCCCTGGAAAAATTAACACTAGGATTAAAATACGTAAAGGAAAAAGTTAATAAAGAAAAAATTGAAACTAAAATTAAAGGAGTTAAAAAATAAAGAAAATTTATTTTATTGTTTTTCATACTCTATTATATTATACAAAAATTATATATCTAGTTCAAAAATCTGCTTTTTTTGTTTTCTGTTTAAATTGCTTGGAGTATTAATATTTATTTTAACCAGATGATCACCATGGCCCACTCCTTGAACCCTTTTAACTCCTTTAGATCTTAATTTAAAAGTAGTACCAAACTGAGTTCCAGCTGGGATTTTTAAACTTACATTACCATGAACTGTTTCTATTTCAATTTTATCTCCTAAAACAGCCTGTTTAAAATTTATGCTTTTCTCAGTATAGATATCATACCCCTCTCTCTTAAAATCTTTACTAAAATTAACCTTTATATTAACATATAAATCCCCGGCAGAAAAACCAGAAGAACCAGCTTCCCCATGACCAGACAATCTTAGGGTCTCTCCATTATCAACTCCAGCCGGAATGTTTACTTTTATGTTAGACATTTCCTCTACTACGCCGATGCCATTACATTTAGAACATTTTTTAGAGTAAGTTTTTCCTTCTCCCGCGCACTCAGGACAAACCGCTTGAACTTGCATATTTCCAAAAATAGTTCTCTGCATCTTGGCAACCTTGCCCGTTCCTTTGCAGTTTTTACAAGCTTCAATTTTAGAACCAGGATCCGCCTTATTACCCTTACATCTATCGCAAATAATTTTTCTTCTCATTTTTAATTCTTTCTCCACTCCAAAAATTGCTTCTTTAAAATCTATAATAATGGTGCTTTCCATGTCTCTTCCTCGTCCTTGTTTCTGTCTGGAAGATTTTCCTCCTCCAAAACCAAAAATATCACCCAGACCACCAAAAATATCACCCAAATCATCCATGTCAACCTGAAATCCACCATTTTGGAAACCACCAAAATCCTGAAAACCACCAAAACCCTGACCATGGGAATTACCTCCGGCTTGAGCTCCATTAAAAGTAGATCCGAACTGATCGTACTGGGATCTCTTTTTTTCATTACCTAAAACCTGATAAGCCTCATTTGCCTCTTTAAACTTAGCTTCGTCACCACCCTTTTTATCAGGATGACATTCGTGAGCCTTTTTACGAAAAGCTTTTTTTATTTCATCTTGAGTGGAACTTTTATTAACCCCCAATATATTGTAATAATCTTTAGCCATGTATTATATCTAAAAACAACACAAAAAATAAATTAAGTAAATATTGTGTTGCTGTATTAAGTTTATTATTTTATTTAAAACCTATCTCCTTATTTTCAGGACTATCAACCTCCTTAATCTCACCAAAATTCTCTTCATACTTTTTTAAATTTTCTTGAAACGCTATTATCATCCTCTTATAGTGACCTGGGCTAGTAATTAATTTACTTGCCACCCTTCCACTTCTTCCTAAAATGTTTAAAAAAATAAGTTGAAATTCATCTCGAGTGTGATTTACTTGCATAGCATTAGCATATTCAGCTCCCGGGATATTGTCAGCGATTTTTATTTCACCTTTTTTTTGTTGTCCCTCTTGATTTGTCATAAAAATTTTTTAGTAACTAAATATTCTCAATTAGTTGCCTAATAATTTAGGCAACTTATGAAAACACTTTTACTGTTTATTTTCTTCACTAGAGTCCTTCTTATCTTCTCCACCCTTATCACCATCTTTCTTGTCTTCTCCACCCTTATCACCATCTTCATATTCACCTTCAACTGGACCTTC
>JAIOTG010000123.1 GCA_021106995.1 bacterium | reverse complement strand
ATATGGATTCAATATTTGAATTTTTTACATTCCAGAGAGTTTTAAAGGATAAAACGTTTTATAAAAATATTAAAATTATACCTCCAGGTACAATTTTAGAATATCAAAATAAAAAAATTTCATTCATTCCTTATTGGAAAATGAAATTTATAGAAAATAGGAAAAAATCAGAAAAGCATTATGTAAATGAATTAATAGAAATTTTAAAAAAATCTATGACTATAAGAACAAAAAAAGAAAATAATTTAGGACTTTTATTAAGTGGAGGTTTAGACTCTAGAGTATTCCCTGCTACAATCAAAGATAAAAAAACAATAGCATTTACTTATGCTGATTATAAAAATTTGGAATTTGAAATAGCTAGAAAAATATCTAAAATAAAAAATTATGAACATATTTTCCTTAAAATAAATCTTGATGATTATATAGACTTGTTAGATAATTCTGTAGAAGTTGGTGATGGTATGTATTCTTTAGTTCATTTTCCAACTCTTTTTTTCTCTAATAAAATAAAAGAAAAGTGTAATGTATTATTTGAATTTTGGTTACTTGATGTCCTTTTTAGGGCTTCAGCAGTACCTTATAATGAGTTTAAAATATTTGGAAAAACAATACCCTTTCCATCCCCTATCAAAATTGCAAAAAATGAATCAATTGGAAATATTTTAATAAAAGCAAAATACTCATTATATAAAAGCAATCCTAAACAATTATTTACCAATCAACATTCTTCTAATTTTAATAAAGCATTAGAGAATTCTATTTCTAATAATTTGAAAAAAATGGTTGAAGTTAAAAATCCTTATAATAAAATAGATTATTTCTTCTTAGAATATATTTCTAAATTTCCTTCATTTCCAACCATGCTAGCTATAAGACAGTACATGAATGAAAGAAATATAGTTTGTGATAAAAACTTGCTTGATTTTTATTTAAGACTTCCTCCAAAATTAAGAATAAAAGGAAATATATGGAAAAAAGCTCTTAAAAAAATAGATTCAAAAATAATAGGAATCCCTTATTCTAACACAGGATTATCACCATTTATTCCTAATTTTTTAGAATTTATAATGATTTTATCTCAAACATTTATAAAAAGATACTTTCATTCCAAAAAATATGGTTTAAATTTTGCAAAATTATTTAAAGAAAATAGAAAGTTTAAAAAAATTGTAGAAGAAACAATAAATGACCCTGAATGCCTTAATCCTAAAATATTTAATATTTCAAGAATAAGAGAGATGTTTAAAGAACATTTATTAGGTAAGGAAGATTATGCTGGTTTTTTATTTTTGTTATTAACTTTCGGAAAATGGCATAAAAAATATGGACCTTATAATTTTCTAGATTAGTTAATTTTAAAAGATTATCTTTTATTAATATTTTTTATGAAAGTAATTATTTATGGCGGAACCCTAAATAGAGAATATTCAAAATCTTTTTATTATTTAAAAAATAAAAAAAAAATAGATAGGGTGAGATACCTTGGAACTAATCCAATATACTATACTCTTTCCAAACTAAAAAATTTTAGAAATTATACTTTCAAAGATATTTTTAATAGTTATATTGCCCCATTTATATTGTTTTTAACAAAAGATATTTTAGTAATTGGAATACCTCCTTATAGTTATAAGATTATATTTCCTTTAATTTTAACTAAATTAAAAAAGAAGATTATATATTTTCATTCTTGGCCTTATTTTGACAACCCACATATGGGAATTATAAAACCCAATTCCTTGAAACTTAAACTTTGGAATAGTTTTTTATCTAAAGTAATTTGTATAATTAGTACTCATAGGGGTTTAAAAGCATTAAAAAAGATGAATTATGAAGCTTATCATATCCCCCACAGTATAAATTTAAATTTATTTAAATCAATAAAAAAAGCTAATAAAAAAATAAAAGTACTTTATGTTGGAAGACTTATAGAAGAAAAAGGAATTAAAGAATTATTGGAAATTTTTTCAAAATTTGATCCAAATAAGGTTGAATTTATTTTTGTTGGAAAAGGATCTTTGACTAATTATGTAAAATCTAAACAAAAAGAATTACCTCTAACTTATCTTGGACATATATCAGATAGAAAAAAAATTGTAGATGTTTATGCTAAATCAGATATTTTTGTTTTAAATTCTTATAAAACTGATAAATGGGAAGAATTTTTTGGTATAGTTTTATTAGAAGCTATGGCTTTAGGATTACCCATAGTTTCCACAGATTGCGTTGGACCTAAAGAAATTATAATAAATGGAAAAAACGGATTTTTAGTTAAACAAAAGAATAATGAAGAGTTTTATAAAGCTCTTAAAAAATTAATTGACAATCCAAAACTAAGATCTAAAATGGGAAGATATGGAAAAAAGTTTGTTGATAATTATTCAATAGAAAAAATTTCATTAAAACTTTATAAGGTGTTATCAAAATGTCAAAACAAATAATATTAGTAAGCATAAGTAACCCTGAGGATATGCATATACCTCCTTTAGCACTTTTATATGTTGGAGGGGCTCTTAAAAAGGAAGGTTATTTTGTAAGGGTTTTACATATATCAACAGAAGAATTGTCAAAATTTGCTAAAAAAATAGTTCAATTAGATCCTTTGTTTGTTGGTTTTTCCGTAATTACAGGAAATCAAACAAAAGCATCTTCAGATTTATCTAAGCTTATAAAAAAACAGAATAGTAATATTCCCATTATATGGGGTGGAATACATCCTTCTTTACTTACACACCAATGTATTTCTGAGAATTATATTGATTATGTTGTTAGGGGGGAAGGAGAAAAAACTATTGTTGAATTGACAAAAGCTTTGGAAGGGAAATTAAAATTAAAAGATATTTTAGGTATAGCTTATAAAAATAAAGAAAGAAAACCCATAATTAATCCTCCAAGACCTTTAATGGAAAATATTGATGATTATAAATTAGATTGGAGTTTAATTAACGTTAAAAAACACCTTGATAAACAATGGGGTTGCGATAGGATTCTTGCATTTATTACTTCAAGGGGCTGTCCCTTTAATTGTGCTTTTTGTTATAATCTTAGATTTAATCAAAGAAGATGGAGACCTCATTCTGCAGAAAAAATGATTTCAGAAATTAATTTTATGAAAGAACAATATAATATAGATGCTGTAAGGTATTATGATGATTTCTTTTTTGCTAACCCTTCAAGAGCTTTATCTATTCTAAAAAAAGTAAAACTTTCATGGTATGGTGAGTTAAGAGTTAATATAGTTTCAGATAATCTTGTTAATCAATTAATACAAACACAATGTAAGGAAATTTTAATAGGTTGTGAGTCTGGTTGTAATAGGATTTTAGAAATGGTAAATAAACAACAGACAGTTGAAGATATCAGAAGAGCTGTTAAATTATTATCAAAAGCTAAACAAGTGAAACTTACTAGTTCTTTTATTGTTGGTTTACCTACTGAAACTAAACAAGAAACTTTTAAAACAATTAATTTTGCATTAGAATTATTTAAAATACACTCTAATATTAGATATTCTTTTGGTTTTTATTTACCTTATCCAGGATCTGATATTTATGAATTAGCAGTTAAGATGGGTTTTAAACCTCCAAAAAGAACTGAAGATTGGTCCAAATTAGATAGATGGTCAAATAAATTAGATTTAACTTGGTTAGATTGGATACAGGATCCTAACTATTTCATGAAGATAAGACGCTATATTAATCTTCTTCCTTTAAAAGAAACTAAAATTCCATTTATTAGGAATATACCTGAAAAACGATTAAAACAAAAAGATTTTTCACATAATTTAGAACTTAATGTCCTTAGTTATGTACAAAGACAATTTGCTGTTAAAAATAGTTTTATTCGTAATGTTGGAGGAAAAATTTTACCTTATATAAGATCTAAATAAATTTTTTCTACTTTTTTTATTATAATTTTTGAATCGTATTTCTTTTTAGCTTTTCTTTTAGCTTCTTTTCCCATTTTAATTCTTAATTTCTTATTTTTTATCAACAATTTTATTTTTCCATCCAAATCTTTAAATTTAAAAGGATCTAATAAAAATCCTGTTTTTTTGTTTATTATGATATCTGAATTACATCCATTATTAGAAGCGATTACTGGTTTTTCCATGGCTGCAGATTCTAATAAAACTCCTGAAAAAGGTTCTTCCCAAATAGATGGAAATAAAATAATGTCAGAAATTGAATAGTATTTTAAAACTTCTTTTGGTTTTATCATTCCAGTAATAAAAATTTGATTTTGTATTTTATTTTTGTTAATAACTTTTTGTATTTTATTTTCTAAAGGACCCCCGCCTACAATTAAAAATGAGGTTTCTT
>JAIOTG010000130.1 GCA_021106995.1 bacterium | reverse complement strand
CCTGATATGGAAAAGTTAGGTTCTATGGAATGGGCTCCTCGATTTCTTCCTAGAATTTTTTTAATTGGAGCAATTTATTTTTTTAATTGGACAGAAGAGGAAGTTTTTGATATGGGTAAAAATCTTATGATCTATTCTAAGCCTATTAAGATTTTTGTAAAATGGTTTTCTTCTGCCAAGAGCACTATCACAAAAATGGCTAAAGATTGGAATAAATATTATGCTCAAGGAAGCGTTAATATAAAGGAATTTAACGAAAATAAAAAATATAGCATATTAGAAATAAAGGATTTTAATATCCATCCTATAACGATTATGTATTACGAGGGTATTTTCACTAAAGTTTTAGAAATTTCAACTGGAAGCAAAAAGGTTAAAGTAAAAGAGATTGAAAATAAGGATGGACATAAGTATCATAAATTTAAAGCTAAATGGTAAAAAAATGACTGAAGAAAATAGACAATTATTACAAGGCGAAATATTTCAATTAATGAAGTTGAAAGGGATGGAAAGAGGGGCTGATGTTGAATTTTTAGTGAATTATATAAAAAGGAAAGAAGGTAAAAATGGTTATAAAGAATTTGAAAAAGTTTTATCTAATTTTGGTTTTGATATGTTCGATGTTGAAAAGACAAGCGCCACAGAGTGGATTCCAGAGTTTATACCTCATGTGTTGCTGGTTGGGGCTTTCCGTTTTTTTGATTGGACAGAAAAAGATGTTTTTGAAATGGGAAGAGACGCTTTAAGCCTTTCTAAAACATTAAAGATTTTTATAAAATGGTTTTCTTCTGCCAAGATCACTATCACAAAAATGGCTAAAGATTGGAATAAATATTACACTTATGGAAAGGCTAGTATAAGAAATTTTGATAAAGATAAAAAAAGAGCATTGTTTTTTATAGAGGATTTTAAAACCCATCCGTTAACTTGTGTTTATTTGTCAGGAATTGCTTTTGGAGTATTGGAGCTTGCTACTGGGAGTAAAAATGTTAAGGTGGTAGAAGAAAAATGTATGTTTAAAGGAGATAATCATCACGAGTTTAAGCTTAGCTGGTAAAATATTAATAAAAATAGATTTTTTATATGAAAATAGAATTAATAGATAAAAAAATTAAAGAAATAAAAGCTGATTTAGAGTTAGTCTTTATAATAAATAAAGAATTAAAACATAAATGGATTAATAAAAATGATTTTAGAAATAGAAATTTTCAAGGTGAAACAGACAAAACAGTCCTTGTTGAAGAAAAAAAAATATTATATATCGGCATTCCTTCTCTTAATCATGAAAATCTTCGTGTCGGCACTAGTTTAGCTGTTAGATGTTTGGATGGTTTTAAGTTTAAAAGTTTGAAATTAGGTTTGTATGGAGAGGGGGACGGGAATATACAATCTTTGACAGAAGGGTTTATATTGGGGTTTTATTTTTTTGATAGATACTTAAGTGAGAAAAAGAAAAATTATTTAAAAGACATAATAATATCTACGGAAGAGTTTGGGGATTTAAAAATTGAGAGTTTTGAGAAACTAAAGAAAACAATAAAAGAGGCTGAAATTATTGCAAGATCAGTTAATTATGCTCGTGATTTGGTTAATATGCCTCCTTCTGAATTAACTCCGATAAAATTATCTAGTTTTGCTCGTGATTTAGCTAAAGAGAATAATTTGAAAGTAAAAATATTTGGGGAAAAATATTTAGAGGAAGAAGGAATGGGGGCATTTTTAGCAGTAAGCAAGGCCAGCCCTTATCCTCCCCAGTTAATTCATTTAGTCTATAAGCCCAAAAAAGCAAAAAAGAAAATTGCTTTAGTGGGAAAGGGATTAACTTATGATTCTGGAGGTTTGAGTTTAAATCCGTCTACTTCTATGACTTCCATGAAATCTGATGAGAGCGGAGCTAGCGCTATATTGGGTGTTATGCAAGCAGTTTCAAAATTAAATTTACCCTACGAAGTGCATGGAATAGTGGGGGCAACGGAAAATGTCGTGGGAAAACATGCTTATAAACCAGATGATATTTTAAGAGCTAAAAATGGAAAGACTATTGAAGTTAAAAACACTGATGCTGAAGGCAGATTGGTTTTAGCTGACTGTCTTTCCTATGCTCAAGATTTAAAGCCTGATTATGTATTAGATATAGCTACTCTAACGGGTGCGGTTGTGGTTGCTTTAGGAGAATATACTAGGGGGATTATGGGCAATGATAAAAATTTAAAGAATTCTCTCTGTAAGGCTTCTTTGGATAGTGGAGAGCTTTGTACTCAATTGCATTTTAATAGATATTTAAGGCCTTTATTGAAAAGCGATGTTGCTGATGTGAGCAACATATCCTCCTCTTCTTTTGGAGGTGCTATAACAGCCGCTTTGTTTTTAGATCAGTTTATTGATAAAAAATATAAGGATAAATGGGCCCATCTTGATATAGCTGGTCCTGCTTTTGTAAAAAAGCCTTGGGGATATAATCCTCCTGGGGGAAGCGGGGCTGGAGTTAGATTGATTATTCAGTGGTTAAAGAATTTGAAGTAATGAAAAATAAAAAGAATATTGAACTTTTAGCTCCTGCGGGAAATATAGATAAAATGAAAACCGCCTTTACTTACGGAGCTGATGCGGTTTATTTGGGTTTGGCTGATTTTTCTTTGAGGGTAAGAATTAATTTTTTTGATACACCAAAAATAAGACAGGCCGTTAAATATGCTCATGAGAGGAATAAAAAGGTTTATGTTACTATAAATATATTTCCTCACAATAAACATTTTAAGAAGTTGCCCGCTTATATAAAAAAAATAAAAGAAATGGGCGTTGATGCTCTGATAATTAGTGATGCTGGAGTGGTAGAAGTGGTAAAAAAGATGTGGGCTAAGGCGGAAATTCATTTATCAACTCAAGCAAATTGTATAAACACAGAATCGGCTCGTTTTTGGTATAAAAGTGGAGTGAAGAGGGTTATATTGGGGCGAGAAGTAGCTTTAGATGATATAAAAAAGATAAAAAAGGAAATTCCAAAATTGGAATTAGAATATTTTGTGCACGGAGCTATGTGTATGTCTTATTCCGGTAGGTGTTTTCTTTCTCAGTATTTTTTAGGGAGAAGTGCTAATTTAGGTGACTGTGTCCAACCTTGTCGTTGGAAATATAATATTGAGACACATAACGAAAAAAGATTTTTTATTACAGAGGAAAAAAGACCAAACAACCCTTTGGAAATTGAGGAAGATGATCAAGGATCTTATATTTTAAATTCTAAGGATCTTTGCCTGGTTGAGCATTTGAAAGATTTAAAAGACGCAGGAGTGAGTAGCTTTAAAATAGAGGGAAGAAATAAGAGTATTTATTACTTGGCGAATGTTTGTGGGATTTATAGAGATGCCATTGATTGTTTAGGAAAAAATAATTGTGACTTTAAAAAAAGAGTTAAGTTTTTAAAAAAGGAATTAGAAGAAAAATTAGTTAATAGGGGATATACCTCTGGTTTTTTATTGGGTGAAACTGCAGATCAGAATATTGAAGACTCTCATGTTAAGAGTGGTTGGGAGTTTTGTGGTCAGATTATAGGCAGGGATAAAAAAGGTTTGATTAAAATTAGGGTGCACAACACTTTAAAACAAGGGGATGTTGTCGAAATAGTGAATCCGTCTTATGATGTTATTAAGATTAAAATAGGTAAAATGTGGAAGGCTGAAAATGAAGAAGAAATGACCGAGGCACATGGAGGTGGCAGTGGTCATGTTGTTTTACTAGAGGTTGGAGAAGAATTGCCCCAAGGAACCGTTCTGAGACGTAAAATAAATTAAAATAAATATAAATTATGTATACAGGTCTTATTGGTCCAAGCCCTTTTGTGGCGGCGATTCTTATACTTCTTTTTCTATCAAAAGGTTTTTCTAAGGTCGCTAAAGCATCTGTTGTGAATAAGGTTATTGCCGTTCCGTGGGGTTTTTATATTTTTGCCTTGTCTCAAAATAATGAGAACATTACCGCTGTTTTAATTAGTTCCTTGTTTCAGATTTTTTTTGTATATTGGTATTTGCAAATTTCTTATTATTTAGAAGACAGATTTATGGTAGATTTAGTTTTTATGATTGTGGGTATATTTATTTTATCCTTTTTAAATGTATTGATTTATTCAATTTCCTTTGCATTATTAAATTAATTTTATAAATTTTAATATCAAGATTAAACACGTTATGCGCTATGCGCTACACGTTACACGACTATGATAGCTTATTTAAATGGAAAAATTATAAATAAATCTGGGAATTATATAATTTTAAAGGCGGGAAGTATTGGTTATAAAGTATTTATTAATGATAAATTTTTTTATAGTTTAAATTCAGGAGAGGAAATAGAGGTTTATACCTATCAATATGTTCGTGAAGATGCTTTGGATTTGTATGGTTTTAAGTCTTTAGATCAATTAGATTTTTTTGAAATTTTACTCTCTATCTCCGGCATAGGACCAAAGTCAGCCCTAAAGGCTACCGCTATAGCCAGGGTGGATGATTTTAAAGAATATATATCTCGGGGCGATTCTGCTCTGCTTCAACAAGTTCCAGGAATAGGTAAGAAGACAGCTGAGAAAGTGGTAGTTGAATTAAGAGATAAAGTAGGATTTTTGTCCTCAAGATCCGGTGATTTAAAAGACTCTGATGATAGTAATAATAATATAACAAGTGACGAAATAGATGCTCTAATAGCCCTTGGTTACTCCATGGTTCAAGCCAGAGAGGCCCTTAGAGAGGTTGACCCAGCCATTAAAGATAGTGGACAAAGAATAAGAGAGGCTTTGAAAAATATAAAATAGTACTCAAATAAAAATTTAATTTTTTAATGTTTCGTCAAGGAATTTTTTTAATTTATCTAAGTCCTTTTTGTCTTTATTGTAGAATAGTGTTTCAATACCTATTGATTCCGCGCTTTTTACTGCTTCAATATTGTGTTCAAAATACACCACATCATTAGCTTTTAAATTATAATTATTTAACATTGTTTTGCAATATTGAGGATCTGTTTTTTCTGGATTATGTTTTAAGGTGAATAGTTTATATGGCAAATTGTGTAAATTAAATTTATCCATTTCTTCCTTATTGGCTCCAGTTAAAATAATCTTGTCGTTTGGATATTTTTCAAGCAATTTATACATATCTTGAAAAATCCCTTCGCCTTTGATTATAAAGGCATTAATTGCGTCTACTAAAATTGTTTTCATAAAATTATAATTATTTTAGCTAAAGTCTTATAAATAAATATATTATTTCTCGTAGTTTCACACAACAAGTTATATGCGAACTTGTTGTTTTTTTATTTAAAATTAGTTAAAATAATATTAATTATTTCTAGACACATATATCCAAGTAAAGATCCTATGTTTCGTCTTGCTCAAGAAATGAGAATTCGTAATTTTAGCCCTAAAACAATTAAAGCTTATTTATATTATAACAAGGAATTGCTTATATTTACAAATAATTTAAGTTTTATTTACTATTTTAAAAGTATTCGAACCGCTTCTATTTTGGGTTTGATTATTTTTTTTGATTCCTTGAAGTGAAGTTTATTATATTTTCTTTCTAGTTTTTCCAGGACTGATATTTCTCCTTCTTTTTGATTTAAATTTTCATATATAAAGGCGGCTTTAAAGAGGCCGGATATATTGTCAAAATTGCTCATAGCATCGGCTTCCGCTACTATTT
>JAIOTG010000047.1 GCA_021106995.1 bacterium | reverse complement strand
GGGTTATGATATTTCTAATATTTTTGGTAAAATAGCAGTAGGTTCCATGGTTGTCTTTGAAGAGGGAGAGCCTAATAAAAATGAATACAGAAAATTTAAAATTAAAGAAGAGAAAGAAAGAAAAGGAGACATAGCCATGTTTAAAGAGGTTCTAGAAAGAAGATTTAAAAATAAATGGAAAACTCCTAATTTAATAATAATAGACGGAGGTAAGGCCCAGCTAAATATAGGTTTAAAAATTCTAGAAAAGAATAATTTAAATATACCCATAATATCAGTATCAAAAGGAGATGGTCTTAGGTCATCAAAAGCTCCTGATAAAATATTTTTTCCAGGACAGTCAAAACCATTAGAACTACCTCTTGCCTCCCCAGCTCTTCATATAGTTAAAAGGGTAAGGGATGAGGCTCACCGATTTGCCATTAATTATCACAGACAACTAAAAAGAAAAAGGTTTAAAAAACAATATGAACAAATTTGAAACCCTGGGCCTGGATATAGAGCCTAAGAGAAATAAAAAAAAAGAGGAGAAGGAGAAAACTAGCCTCGAAATGAACAGAAGAAAATTCTTGCAATTATCCGCAATTACCGGAGCGACTCTTGCCGCTCCTCCTGTGCTTAAATATTTATTTAAAGAAGACAATTTAGAAAATGAGGAAACAGAACATGGAGCGAGCGAAGAAGAGTCTGAAAAATTATTAGAAACAGAAAAAGATAATATTAAATCAATAAAAGAAATTATTAATTTTGAAAAAGAAGGGAATATTGAGCTTAATTTAGAAACCGCTGACGCCCTAAAAAATTACTGGAAAAAAAAATACAGAGAAGACCCTAGATTAAAAAATAGTCTTATTAATGCCTATAAAAAAATGGGTGCTTGGGACTCGTATTTAAAAAAAGAGTTTAAAGAAGAGGGAGTGCCAGAAAAATTTCGTTATTTATTAATCCCGGAGTCACACGGAATTTGGAAAGCTAAATCAAGTGCCGGAGCAGTAGGACCCTATCAGTTTATGCCCAAAACAGGAAAAAGCTATGGTCTTAAATCAAGATACTATAAAGATTGCCACCCAAACATAGAAGAAAGACAAGATCCTATTAAAAGTGCCGGGGCCTGTGCCAACCTATTGAAAGACCTTTATGAGAAAGGGGGTCAAGATTGGGACCTGGCTCTTTCTGGTTATAATGGGGGTTATTACTGGAAATATCTAAAACAAAGTCGCGAAGACAGGAAAGAAATAAATTATGAAGGATTTTTAAAATTCCTAGAAGAAAAAATTAATAAAATAAAAAGAGAGAAAGAAGAAGAAAAGGAGGAAATAGAAAAAAGAATGGATTTAAAAACACTAACTTATAAAATAAAAAAAGGAGATAATCTTAGAAAATTAGCTATAAAATTTCGTGTAGACATAAATGAATTGCAAAGTTTTAACAAAATCAAGGATCCTCGCAAAATTCAAATAGGACAAGAAATAAAAATTCCATTAGACGAAAAGAATGCCGAAACTTTTAAAGGTACTTTAAAAAGGCGAGTAGAAGATGATTTCTGGAAAAAGATTAAAGGTTTTTCGGAAAATTTAAATTATCCTCCAAAATTTAATGCTGTCTATGAATTAATTAAAGAAGGTTTTGTAAGCGAAGAGGAAGAAAAATATAAATTTAATCAAAATTTTAAAGTGCCTGAAAAAGAAACAGATCAAATTCATTATTTTAAAATAAGCGATCAAAACATATATAGGTTGTCAAAGAAATTTTCCAATATAAGCTATAAAGAAATTATAAAAGCTAACCCGAGTTTAAATGTTAATAACCTAAGAGAAGGAGATAAAATTATTATCCCGAAACAGAAAAAAAAATATACTCTCACTGGTATAGCAAAAGAAGAAAATAAATCTCCAAAATATTTAAAAAAAATTAACCCTTCTATAGTAAATCCAAATGAAGAAATACCTCCGGGTTATAAAATTAGACTCTAAAAATAATTTTATAGCCTAAAATTATTCTCATGTTCTCATATTAAATTATCTTCTTACAATATCATCGTGAAAAGCTGTTATTATTGTTTTTGGCTTAATATTATTTTCTTTATTATATTTTTCCTGGAGGCGCCTTCTTCTCTTGGTCTCTTTGACTACATATTTAATAGCTGGAGTTTGTCTGTCAGCATAAAGTATAGCTCGACCTTCCCTGTGCCTAGCTGCTCGACCAACGGTCTGCATCATAGAAATTTCATTACGAAGAAAGCCAGACATATCAGCGTCCAATATAGCTACGAGAGAAACCTCGGGCAAATCAATACCCTCTCTAAGTAAATTAATGCCGATAAGACAATCAAAGGTCCCTTTTCGTAAATTTTTTAATATTTCAACTCTCTCCAAGGTGCTAATTTCACTATGTAGATATTCAACCTTCAATCCTTTTTCTTTAAGATAGTCGGCTAAATCTTCGGCCATTCTTTTAGTTAAAGTAGTTACTAAAGTTCTTTGCTTCTTTTTTGTAGTTTTATTTATCTCTTTAATTAAATCATTAATTTGATTATCAGTTGAACGGACTTCAACCTCTGGGTCAAGCAACCCAGTAGGTCTAATAATCTGCTCAACTACTTTTTTTGACTTACTTATTTCATAATCAGCCGGCGTAGCACTAACATAAATAACCTTATTTATCTTAGAGTTAAATTCTTTAAAATTTAAAGGTCGATTATCCTTGGCACTGGGTAATCTAAAACCAAAATTTACTAAAGTCTCTTTACGGGACTTATCTCCAGCGTACATACCTCTTATCTGAGGAATGGTTACATGAGACTCATCCACAAACATTAAAAAATCATCTCCAAAAAAATCTATAAGAGTAGTCGGTGGTTTTCCAGGCGCCCGACTACTTAAATGTCTGGAATAGTTTTCAATTCCGTTGCAATATCCCACCTCTCTCATCATTTCAAGATCATAATTTGTTTTTTGCTCCAAACGTTGAACTTCTAATAATTTTTTTTCTTTTTTTAATTCTTTTAATCTTATCTCTAGTTCCTTTTCAATTTTTCCAAAAGCTTTTTTCATCTTATGTTCAGGGGTAACAAAATGCTTGGCCGGTAAAATATTTATTTGTCTCATCTTTTTAACTGGAGCCTCTATAAGCCCACTTAAAATAAGACTAGCCTCATATTCAGCCCCTTTTTGAAAATAAAGAATATTTTCTATATAGTCACCAAATACTTTTATTCTAACTACAGCCTCTCCCGTGGCTAGATGTATATCAATATTTTCTCCCTTAATTCTAAACTGCCCCCTTCCTAGAGCCTCATCATTTCTGTCATATTGGATACTGACTAAGCGTCTAATAATTTCATTTCTTTTCAAATTATTACCAACCGCGAACTCCTTACCAAGAGATTCATAATCCTCTTTTTCTCCAATTCCGTAAATACAAGAAACACTAGCTACAACTATAACATCATCACGATTTATTAAAGACTGGGTAGTGGCATGCCTTAGTCTGTCTATGTCTTCATTTATAGTAGACTCTTTTTCAATATAAACATCAGACTGAGGAATATAAGCCTCGGGCTGATAATAGTCGTAGTAAGAGACAAAATAATGAACAGCGTTTTTTGGAAAAAATTGTTTAAACTCACCGTAAAGCTGGGCGGCTAAAGTCTTGTTATGAGAAATTATTAAGGTAGGCTTCTGAGCTGACTGAATAATATTGGCCATAGTAAAAGTCTTGCCACTCCCCGTAACTCCAAGTAAAGTTTGATCACTAAAACCTTTTTCTAGGCCTTGAACTAAACCGTTTATAGCCTTGGGTTGATCTCCAGTAGGTTTATATTTGGATTTTAATTTAAATTTATTCATTGAAGAACTTACTAATTTTTATTTTTTATTATATCTCCTTATAATCTTATTCACAACCCGAGATATTGACTTTAGTTTTAATTAATAATAAAATAAAAGGAACAATTGATTTAGTGATTGCTGTGATTACCAACTACAGGAGGTTACAGGTTACATGCTTGTGTCTGTAGCCTCCCCTTAAGGGGGCTAAACTAAAAAAGAAGTGCTCTGATTTTGCTTCGGAGAAACTGGGTGGAACCGCGGGAAATCGTCAAACGATAAAACCTCGTCCCAGTATATTAAATTATTTTGATATACTGGAGCGAGGTTTTTTCATTAATCATAATTTATAAAATATGTATTTTAAAAAAGGTCAACTAAAAATTTTAATTATTAACCTAGTGCTTTTATTATTATTTGGAGCTATTTTTTTAAACCGACAAAATTACGAATTTATTCTTTATGTCGGGGTAATATTTTTATTTTTAATTCTGATAATCACAACAAATAAAAAAGTACTTTATCCCAATTATATCCTTTGGGGATTAACGCTTTGGTCCTTTATGCATATGAGTGGGGGTGGAATATATATTCAAGGTAAAAAAATTTATGAGATAATACTTTTCCCTATTATGGGCGATCCTTACTATATTTTTAAATATGACCAATTGGTTCATATAATAGGTTTTGGGGTGGCAACTTTATTAATGTACCACTTGATTAATCTATCTACTAAAAATCAAAACAAAAAATTAATCAGCCTTTCTATTGTCTTGGTAATGGCGGGGCTTGGCGCTGGTGCTCTTAATGAAATATTGGAATTCATAGCCACGGTTTTTGTGCCAGAAACAGGGGTGGGAGGATATATAAATACTTCTCTTGATTTAGTTGCTGATTTAATTGGTAGTTTAATTGCTTTAATCTATATAATATATAAAGAAAAAAAAGGGGGCTAAATCACTCTCTTAGTGATTAGTCTTTTCTTTTTAAAAACATATGGAAATAAAACAAGACGAAGAATTAAAAATAAAAAGACATTCAATGTCCCATCTTTTAGCGGCGGCTGTAAAAGAATTATGGCCTCAAGTTAAATTTGGAATTGGCCCAGCCATAGAAAACGGATTTTATTATGATTTTGATTTTGGTGATGAAAAAATTATAGAAAATGATTTATCTAAAATTGAAAAGAAGATGAAACATCTCATAAAACAAAATATAAAATTTGAAAAAAGGGAAATGTTAATTAATGAGGCTAAGGGATGGATAGAAATGGCTCCAGAAAATAAAAATGCCAGACCATACAAACTAGAATTAATAAGAGATTTAGAAAAGGAAGGAGAGAAAGGAGTTAGCTTCTATAAACTTGGAAATTTTGAAGACCTTTGTAGAGGACCTCATGTAGAGTCAACTAATAAACTAAACAAGGATGGCTTTAAATTAACTTCAATAGCCGGAGCTTATTGGAAAGGAGACGAAAAAATCCAAATGCTTACTCGTATTTATGGAGTTGCTTTCAACGATCAAAAAGGACTAAACGAATATCTTGAAATGGTTAAAGAAGCCAAAGAAAGAGATCACAGGAAATTGGGCCGAGAATTAGATTTGTTTTGTTTTTCCGATTTAGTTGGACCAGGCCTTCCTATGTTTACCCCTAAAGGAACTATTATAATAAAAGAATTGCAAAAAAAAGTAGAAAAAATTTGCCAAGGCTATGGTTTTGAAAGAGTAATAACACCCCATTTGGCTAAAATTGATTTATATAAAATATCTGGTCATGCTGACAAATTTGGAGATGAACTGTTTCATGTAAGCTCAAAGCACAAACAAAATTACGTAATGAAACCAGTTCAATGTCCTCATCAAACACAAATATATGCCTCTAAATCAAGATCGTACAGAGATCTGCCAATAAGATATATGGAGTCAGAAAAACAATACCGAGCTGAAAAACCAGGTGAAATTGGAGGACTAAGCAGAGTAATAGCTATAACTGTGGAAGATGGACATTCATTTTGTAGAGTGGAACAAATAAAAGAAGAAGTGAAAAATATGATAGAAATTATTAAAGATTTTTATTCTTCTCTTGGTCTCTGGGGTAATCATTGGGTTTCTTTATCGGTACGAGATTATGATCATCCTGAAAACTACATAGGAAACAAAGAAGATTGGGATACTTGTGAAAACATGTTAGAGGAAATATCCAACGAAATGGAGCTTAATGCCAAAAGATGCGAAGGTGAAGCCGCTCTTTATGGGCCTAAAATTGATTTTATGTTTAAAGACGCTTTAGGTAAAGAAATACAAATTCCTACGGTTCAATTAGACTTTGCTACTCCTAAAAAGTTTGGTTTAGTATTCACTAATGAAAAAGGAGAGGAAGAAAATCCTGTGATGGTTCATAGGGCCATACTTGGTTCTTATGAAAGATTTTTAGTTTTACTCATCGAACATTTTGCCGGAGCCTTCCCTACTTGGCTTGCCCCAGTTCAAATTAAAATATTGTCAGTAGGAGAAAAACATAAAGAATATTGTCAAAATTTAGCTTCTGAATTTAAAAAAGAAGAAATAAGAGTTGAAGTTGATGACGGTGATGAGACGGTAAATAATAAAATACGAAAAGCTACAAAAGAAAAAATCCCTTACATATTAGTAATAGGAGACAAAGAGATTGAATCAAATAAATTAAACGTCAGAGATAGAGGCCAAAAGGAAACCAGAGAAATAGATAAAAAAGATCTAATTAAAGAAATAAAGGCCTAAAGACATTTAAAAAAACCACTTATAAAATCAATAAGTGGTTTTTTGTTTTCAAAATAATTAGGCAGCTTTTTTTACATCTTCTAAGCGATCTCTAAATAAAACCCCTAAATCTTTTCCTAAATTATTAGAAATATCATTTATTCTGGCCGAATTATATAAATCTTCACTATATTTTGAGAACAATTCCTCTACAACCCCTTCTCTAATTTTTTCCAACTCCTTTTTATCCTCAACTGCTCCCTCAAGTTCTTTCATGTAAACTTTTATTATTGAATCTAGTCCAAAATCTTTTAAAACTTCCTCTCTTTCAGCTTTTTTTAATTTTTCATAAATTTCCTCTTTTATATCTTCGACTGACTTACCTTCACGATCATTGTATAATTCATTGGCTATTCTGCTAATTTCTTCCTTTGAAAGTATTTTTTGATACCTTTCTAAAATCTCAGCATCCTTTAAAACACTTTTAAATTCCTCTTTTGAAAGAGTTTTATTGTTTTCTGCAAAACCACCCTCTAATAAATCTCCTTTTTCCATTTTCATATTATTTTAATTTATTATTAATTTTATTATATTATAACCTTTTTTTTATAAAAAGTCAATCATAATACCCTTTATTTCTTTTTAATATTGACTTTTTTGAATAATAATGCTATAAAACTATGGCGTTTAATAATAATGCTCTTTAAACAAACCCGAAAGGATAATAAAATGATAAACAATTTCCCTCTCCGCAGGATGATAGAACAGCTAGTCCAGGAGGGGGAAATAAACAATAAAGAAGGAGAAATTTTCAAAATATTTGAAAACCTCCCCTTTAACCCCACTCTGGAACAAAAAAAAGACTGCCTAAGCAAAATTAAAAAAGGCAATCTTAAAAAAGACGAAATAAAAGAAAAAAAATGGGAACAATTAAGAAAATTCACAAATCCCACTAAAAGGGATGATATACTTGCGAGAAGTATATGGTTCGATAAGGATATAGAAAAAATGCCTCTCGAAAAAGAAGTTATAATGGCCCAAGTTCATCTCTTAATTCTAAAAGAGAGTCTAAAAGTTCTCAAAAAATAAAACCGCCCCAAAATCCTATAAGGGCGGTTTTTTCTTTTATTGAAATTAGCTAGCTTTTCTTAAATCTTCAATTTTTTTAGCGAATTTATTCTTCAATGTGTCCGACAAAATCTGCTTTTCCTTAGGATTATCAAAATCTACACCTGTCTTGGTGTCAATAAAACTCATTAACTCATCAATAATTTCATCTCTTATTTTCTCAAATCCAGGAATATTTTGAGAATATTCACTTAATAAATCATCTAATTCAAAATCTTTTAAAAACTGATCCCTTTCTCTTCCTTTTTCCTCTTTTTCAATCTCTAATCTAGCGTTAGCATTTTCTGCACCCTCCTCGGATAAAAAATTATCCGGACTAAATTTACCATCCAAATTACCCATAAATTTAAATTTAAGCTTAATAATTAACCATAATTATAACAAATAATATCTTTTTTTTCAAGGCCAAAAATTGCCAAAGAGGGAAAAATAATATAAAATAAAAGAAATAATATAGATTAAACCCTTTTAATAAATAAATAATTTGAATAATAATGCAAAATAATATTTTAAAAATCAAACAAGCAGATCGCAATAAATTTTGTACTTATATTGTTGAATCCAGTGCACCAAGAGGTGATTTTTATTTTTTAGTAGGCTTGTCATCATTAATAGTCGCTCTTGGGCTTATGGCCAACAACATAATTCTTGTAATTGGCGGAATGGTAGTAGCTCCTATTCTCTCCCCTATCCTAGCTTTAGCTCTGGGCGTGGTTATCAACGATGCTAAAGTAATAATAAGATCATTAAAGATATTCAGCGTATCTTTTATACTAGTCTTTATTTTAACCATAATAGTAGGCTTATTTTCATCTGGTAATATAAAAGAGATGGAGTTAATAAAAATGATGCAACCCTCTTTATTTAATTTTTTTGTTTCGCTTGTGGCTGGCCTAGCAGCCAGTTATACTTGGGCAAAGCCAAATTTAGACTCAACCCTGCCTGGTATCGCTATCACCGTAACATTAATTCCTCCTATGACTGCGGTTGGCCTGGCTGTTTCCCATATGGAATGGGCTATGTCAGGAGATGCCTTAAAAACTTTTTTATTAAACATTTTAGGAATCACCGCCTCTAGTCTAATAATTTTTTCATTAATGGATTTTTACAAAGCCAAAAGTAAATTGGTGGAAGAAATAAAATTAGAAGAAAAAGAATTAAAATTAGAGAAGAAGAAAAAAGAGAAGAAATAAAAACTGAAATTAATTTAAAAAATTCATGAATCCTCTAGAAGCTATAAAGAAACAAATAGCGGATAATATTAATAAAGAATTAGGAAACAAGTTAACAAAAGCAGAAACTCTTGTTTATCCGCCTCAAAAAGAAATGGGAGATTTAAGTCTCCCATGTTTTGAATTGGCTAAGTTTATTAAAAAAGCACCCAATGAAGTGGCTTTAGAATTAAAGGAAAAATTAAAACTCAATAAAGAAATCTCAGAAATAAAAATAGCTGGTCCTTATCTTAATTTTTTTGTAAACAAAACCTTGTTAATAGAGAAAACTATAAAAAAAATTAAAAAAGAAAACGATAAGTACGGAAACAATAAAAGCGGGGACAAAAAAAAGGTGATGGTTGAATATTCTAATGTTAACACTCACAAACAATACCACGTTGGCCATCTTAGAAACATCTGCTATGGAGATTCTGTGAACAAAATTTTAAAAGCTAACGGATATAAGTCTATTCCTGTTTCGTATGTT
>JAIOTG010000005.1 GCA_021106995.1 bacterium | reverse complement strand
TCGGCACCTCGATGTCGGCTCGTCGCATCCTGGGGGTGAAGAAGCTCCCAAGGGTTGGGCTGTTCGCCCATTAAAGCGGCACGCGAGCTGGGTTCAGACCGTCGTAAGACAGGTCGGTCTCCTATCCTCTATGGTCGCGGAAATTTGAGGAGTCCTTTCCCTAGTACGAGAGGACCGGGAAGGACGGAGCTCTAGTGTACCAACTGTTCCACCAGGAGCATTGCTGGGTAGCTACCTCTGGTTAGGATAAACGCTGAAAGCATATAAGCGTGAAGCCGTCTCCAAGATTAGATTTCATAGGTCCGTGGAAGACTACCACGTTGATAGGCCCTAAGTGTAAGTATGGCAACATATTCAGCTGAGGGGTACTAATAGACCATGTGATTTTCCCACACTTGTAATTTAAAGGAAAAATAAAACAATAAAAATAACTTGAATTAATAGATTCTTTTTTATAATAAAAAGACACCATTATTCTGGTGGTATTCGCAAAGAGGGTACACCTGATCCCATACCGAACTCAGAAGTTAAGCTCTTTAGCGCCGATGGTACTTGGGGATTACCCCTGGAAGAGTAGGCAGCCGCCAGAATAATGGTGTTTTTTTATTGTGAAAAAAGGTGTAAAAATAAAAATATATTATTTATTATTTATTTATTTCATGACAAAATATATTAAAATTATTTACTAATATTAAATATTTTATATAAATAAATATAATAATGTAGAAAAAAAATTGACAATTATTTTAAATAAAATTATAATGTTAACAAGTTCTTTTTGGATAGTTTTTTACAATTTCAGATCAGGTTCATAAAATTGATCTGTTAAACATAGGGGTGGTCAAAAAATTCAATATTCAATATTTAATATTTTAATAATTTTTAAGCCCCCTCATCTCTTTTATTTATGAATACAAGTTATTTAAAAAATTTAGGACTGACAGAGAAAGAAATAAAAATTTATTTAAACCTTTTAGAAAATGGTATTCTTTCAGTTCGAGGATTGGCCCAAGTTTCAGAATTAAATCGTGGTAGTGTTTATGATATTTTAAAAAATTTACAACAAAAAGGTTTGGTTAGTTATTTTCATAAGGATACTAAACAAAAATTTATAGCAGAAAACCCTGAAAAAATATTAAATATTTTAAGAGAAAAGGAAGAGCAGTTTAAGAGAAGTAAAAAAGCAATTGGTGATTTAATACCACAGTTAAAATCTTTGCAGGAGAAATCAGGCAATCAGCCAACTACTAAATTTTATGATGGTAAGAAAGGAATAAAAATGATTTTGGAAGATCTTTTGGATGTAATGGAAAATTTGAAAGAAAAAGAGTATTATGTTTATTCAGCCAAAGATGTCAGTGAGGATATTAATGACGCTTTTCCTAATTTTACCAACAATAGAATTAAGAAAAATATTAAAGTAAAAGTAATTTCTTTGGCTAAAGGTGGGAAAATGAGTGGTTTAGACGAGAGACGTTGGCTTGGAACCAACGATGAGACAGCTACTTTTATTATAATTTATAAAGGTAAGTGCGCTTTTATTTCCAGGGATAATTTTTCCAATCCGGTTGGTGTAATAATTGAAAATGATATGATTTATGAAACAGAGAAAACTATTTTTTTAAATTTTTGGGATAAATTAAATATTAAATAAAATTTTATGTGCGGAATTGTAGGTTATATAGGTAAAAAAGAGTCTTTGCCTATATTAATAGACGGTTTAAAAAGGTTAGAATATAGGGGTTATGATTCGGCTGGAATAGCTATTCAAAACGGTGCTATTCAGAATTATAAATCAGTAGGTAAAATAGATCAATTAGAGAAAAAGATAAAAGGCATTGATTTGTTTGGTAATCTGGGGATTGCTCATACTAGGTGGGCTACCCACGGAGCTCCTTCAGAGGAAAATGCTCATCCTCACTGTGATTGTGAGGGTAAAATTTGGATAGTTCATAACGGTATTATTGAAAATTATCAAAAAATAAAAGAAGAATTACAGATAGAGGGTCATGTTTTTGCCTCAGAGACTGATTCAGAAGTAGTGGCGCATTTAATAGAAAAGTTTTATAAAGGAAATTTATTGGAAGCAGTTAGGTTGACCTTAGGTGAGATTATTGGAGCTTATAGTTTGGTGGTTTTTCATAAAGATGAACCTGGTAAGATGGTAGCTGCTAAAAAAGGGAGTCCTTTAGTTTTGGGTTTAGCAGACGATGGAATAATTGTGGCTTCTGATGTGACCGCTATAATTAGGCAGACTAGAAATGTTATTTATTTAGAAGATGGTGAAATTGCTTTTTTTGAAAATGAAAATTTTAAGATATTAAACTTTAACAACGAAGAGAAAGAGAAAGAGACCCAAAAGATTGAGTGGAGCTTAGAAGAGCTTGAGAAAAAAGGTTATTCTCATTTTATGCTAAAAGAAATATTTGAACAGCCCAATTGTATTATTGATAGTTTGCGTGGAAGATTAATACCTAGCGAGGGAAAAGCTAAATTAGGCGGTCTTGATGATGATGTTAAAAATCTTTCTGAAATAGATAATTTGGCTATGGTTTCTTGTGGGACAGCCCATTATGCTTCTTTAATTGGTGAATATATGCTCGAGGAATACGCTGATATTCCTTCTAAGGCGTCAGTTGCTTCAGAATTTAGATATAGAAAACAATTATTAAATAAGAACACTGCCGTTTTAGCTTTAAGTCAGTCCGGAGAAACTGCCGACACTTTAGCTGCGATAGTGGAAGCTAATGATAAAAATATTTTTACTCTTGGCATAGTCAACACGGTTGGTTCTAGTATAGCTCGTGCTACTAAGGCTGGAGTTTATAATCACATCGGTCCAGAGATAGCAGTAGCTTCCACTAAAGCTTTTACTTCTCAAGTTACTATTTTAACACTTTTAACTTTGTTTTTAGGAAGAATGAAAAATATGTCCCTTGCCACAGGAGAGAGAATTATAAAAGAATTGAATAAATTACCATCTCAAATTGAAAAGATTTTAAAAAATGAAGATGAAATAAAAAGAATCGCTCAAAAATATTATAAAGTCTCTAACTTTGCTTTTTTAGGTAGAAAATATAATTACCCGGTAGCCTTAGAGGGAGCTTTGAAATTAAAAGAGGTTTCTTATATACATGCTGAAGGTTTTGAGAGCGGTGAAATAAAACATGGTCCCTTAGCCTTGATTGATGAAAACTTTCCTTCTTTTTTTATAATTCCTCAAGATAGTGTTTATGAGAAGAATTTAAGTAATGTACAGGAAATAAAAGCTCGCGGAGGTAAAGTTATAGCAATAGCCACAGAAGGGGACGAGGAAATAGAAAAAATTGTAGATGATGTAATTTATATTCCAAAAACATTAGAAATGCTTACCCCAATACTCTCTGTTATCCCCTTACAACTTTTTGCTTATTATGTAGCTTGTCTAAACGGAAGAGATGTAGATAAGCCTCGTAATTTAGCTAAGTCGGTAACAGTGGAATAATTTAATTTATGAATAAAAAAATAGTTACAATTGGAGGTGGAAATGGACAGCCAGTTTTACTGTCAGCTTTAAGGCGGATCTCCAATTTTGATATCACGGCCATTGTAACTACGATGGATAACGGAGGTAGTACAGGAAAATTATGCCAACAATATAATTTTTTGCCAGTTGGAGATATGATGAAATGCATTAAAGCGCTCTATGATGATTATAGTGTTTTAAAAGATATTTTTTTAAAGAGGTTTTCACAAAATGAAAAATTAAAAGGTCACAATGCTGGCAATATGCTTTTATTGATGCTTTCACAACATACTGATTTTTTAGCCGGAGTAAAAGGATTAAGCGAGATTTTAAATATTCGTGGGAAAGTGTTGCCTGTAACCATAGAAAAAACAACTCTTTGTGCTACCTATAGTGATGGTAGTGTTCAGAAAGGAGAACACCGTATTGATGAGCCGGAAAATTTTGATAAAACCTTAAATATAGAAAGACTCTTCTTGGAGCCATCCGTAAAAGCCTACTCAGAAGTAATAAAATCTATTATAGAGGCCGATTATATTTTTATGGGTCCTGGTGATCTTTATACTAGCATTTTGCCTAATTTGATTATTGAGGATGTTGCTCAGGTAATAAAAAATACAAACGCAAAAATAGTTTTTATTTCTAATCTAATTACAAAAACTGGGCAGACTCATAATATGAAAGTAGGTGATCTGATAAACGAAATAGAAAAGTATATAGAAAGAAAACCTGATATTGTTGTGTTAAATAACAAGGAAATACCTAAAAAAATAATAGAGATATATAAAAATGAATATGGAGAAGAAGAAATTAAAGATAACTTAAAAGATGAAGCCTTTGATATAGTAAGAGAAGATATTGTAAGTTTTAAGATTTTTGAGAAAAATAAAGGTGATGAATTGGTGCGGAGTATTTTAAAACATGATGAAGAGAAATTGTTCAATATAATAAAAAAAATAATTTTAAGAAAATGATAGCTATATTTGATTTAGATTATACCTTACTTGATACAAATATGTTTAAAGAAAAGTTGGCTCAAGCTATGGAAATTAGTGAAAAAGATTATAACTCTACTTATACAGATTTTTTTTATAAGAAAAATAATATAAGGCTTCCTTATCATCCCAGTATTCATCTTAATTATTTAATAAAAAAGAATAAAGTATCACTAGATAGAAAAGAAGTTATAGAAAAAAATATTTTAAAAGTTGTTGAGAATATCAACAAGATGTTGTTTATTGACGCAGAAAAAGTTTTACAAGAAATAAAAAAAAGAGGCTATGAACTTATTTTGATTACTTGGGGAAACGGGGAATGGCAGAAATTAAAGATAGATAATTTGAAAATTAAGAAATATTTTAATAAAATAATAAGAGTAGATAAAAGTAAAGAAAAATGTATAGATTTTTTGGAAAATAGCGATGATAGAAAAATTATAATTAATGACAATCTTAAAGAAAGTTTAAAACTAAAAGAAAAACTGAAAAGTTCAGAAATATTTTTAATAAAAAGTAAGCATTCACGCAATCATAAAAATTTATTAGAAGAGCATTCGTTAGGAGATTTTTTAAAATTAATAAATAATTAATTAATATGAAGATAGGGCAAAAAAGAATTGAAGCTCAAGGGATTAGATTTTTTATAAACATTGACGGCAAAGAAATGGCTCGAGCATTTTTATATTTACTGAGAAATGATCAGCATAAAAGGCCCTTTGGTTTTGTTGAGGATGTATTTGTTGGCGAAGAATTACGAGGACAGGGAGTAGGTACAAAAATTATGGAAGAGATAATTAAAACTGTGAAAGAAGAAAATTGTTATAAATTAATTTTAACAAGTAGATATTCCAAGCCCAAAGTCCATGAATTGTATCAAAAATTAGGTTTTAAAGATTGGGGTAAAGAGTTTAGAATAAATTTTTAATTAATAAAAATATGAAAGCAGTAATATTGGCAGCTGGACGAGGTACAAGGTTAAGACCTTTAACCTATCATGTGCCAAAGCCCTTAATTAGGGTGGGTGGTCAAGCTTTAATGGAATATAATATCAAAAAACTTCCCAGAGAAATTGATGAGGTTATTCTCGTTGTTAATTATTTAAAAGAACAGATAATTAATTATTTTGGGGATGAATTTGATGGCAGGGAAATTAGGTATGTGACTCAGAAAAATATGCTCGGCACAGGTCATGCTGTTAAAATTTGTAAGGAATACTTAAATGATAAGTTTTTAGTTTTAATGGGCGATGATATTTATGACAGTGAAGACATAGAAGAATGTATTAAGACCGATGGATGTATGTTGGTTAAAGAGATTAGAGGAAAGTTTAATGGGGGAAGAATAAAATTTGATAAAAACGGACTCCTAGAAGATATAATAGAAGGCATTCACAACAGGGATTCTAGTTTTGTTAATACGGGTCTTTGTGTAATAAATGAAAATTACTTTAATTA
>JAIOTG010000019.1 GCA_021106995.1 bacterium | reverse complement strand
TAAGGCTGAAGTAAATTGTATTTGAGCCCAAGTTACGAAAGGAAATTTATTATATATAATTTTTGTACATTCTTTTTGTTCCTTTTCTTCTGCCAAATCCCACTTATTTGCTATTATTATTAAACTTTTCTTTTTTTCTATTATCTCTTCAATTAATCTTGAATCTTGATGGGTTATGGTTTCTGATATGTCTATCACCAAGAGCGCTATGTCTGCCTTTTTAAGTGCGACCAATGATTTTTCTATTCCAAATTTTTCTAGTCCTTTAGTTTTTGTGCCCCTCTTGCTAATTCCGGCAGTGTCTATGAGTGTTATTTTATTATCTTTATAATTTACTTCGGTGTCTTGAGGTTCTCTGGTGGTGTGGGCGGTTTCACTAACAATAACTCTTTCTTCGCCTAGGAGAGAGTTTAAAAGAGAGGATTTGCCTACGTTTGGTTTTCCAATAATACATACAGAAATACCTTTTTTTTCTTCCTCTTCTTTTCTATTCTTCTTAATTTTTAATTTTTTTATAATCAAATCAAGTAGATCTCCGGTGCCTGAACCCGTTGTGGATGAAATAGGAATCGGTTCTCCTAGGGAAAGCTTATTAAATTCAGCTATATCATTTCTATATTTAGGAGTGTCAGCTTTATTAGCGATTAATAAAATATTTTTTTTATCCCTCTTTTTAAGATAATGAGCCATTTGGTTATCTTGAGGGAGTAGGCCTGTTCTGGTATCTACTAAAAATAATATTAAATCAGCTTTTTTTATATATTCTAAAGCTTGTTTTTGAACTTTTTCTTCTACTGTTTTTTTGGGAAGTTTCTTGGCTTTTAATATTTTTTCGGCGTCTTCATCAACAATTCCGCCCGTGTCAACTATTCTAAAACTTTTTCCTTGCCAGTGAACTTCTCCGACATTACTGTCTCTGGTGGTGCATTGTATTTTTGAGGTTAAAGCCCTATTGCTTTCAGTTAAAGTATTAAAGAGAGTAGATTTTCCCACATTTGTTCTTCCAAAAATAATAATTTTTGGCATTTTTTTTTCTTTCATTTATAAATTTTATTTAGGCGTATTTTGTCCCAATATTAATAAGAAGTCTGGTTTTTCGGGATTATCTTCTCCCTCTAAATCTTCTTTTATATTTTCCTTGAGCCAATCAGGAATATTAAAGGAGACATTAGCATTAGTTTTTTCTTTTAGAATTTTAAGAGCGTTCATTTTTTCCCCAAAGGTGAGGTCGTAGATAACAGATTTTTGAAAATCTTTTTTCTCACTATTTCCTATTCTTATAATTTTAAAACCGTATTTTTCTAAATCAACTGATTTTTTTCCAGCCAATCCGTTTATCCAAGTACCATTTCTTATTTCCAATGTAGCATCAACCATTTCCATGTCTTGATCTTGTTTGTTATTATTTTCTTCTTGAAAAAAATTTTTAACCAAATATTGTATTTCTCCAAAATCTCCACTTCTGGGAAGAAGTATGTAACCGGTGGATGTAGAATAGTTGCTTTTTAAAAGTCCATTAGGTCCATCGTTTAGCACCTTTGATTTTACTTGATTTTTGTTTATGTCTTTTCCAATTTCCCAAAATTTAACAATTTCCCAGATTTCTAAGTTTGTTAAAAAATGATCTTTTAACTCACTCATAATTTGAGCAATAATGGTTGGTTTTAGGAGTATGTTGGTAGATTCAAATTTTCTTTTGGCAGCTTCCAATATATCTTGTTGCCTTTTAGCTCTGGAAAAATCAGATCCTTGTGCGCCTGAGGCGTGTCTTGAGCGGGCATATTTTAAAGCAAGAGAACCGTCCATTTCTTGCCATCCCTTCTCAACATGTAGATGTTCAAATCTTGAATCATAATTTTCAGCTTTTTCGTTTCCCATAACCGGATAATTGTAGTCATCCAAGGCTTGATCTACATATACTCTTACTCCGCCTAGTTTATTTACAATATTGACAAACCCTTGAAAATCAATGGATGCGTAATAGTGTATAGGTATATCTAATAAATTACTAACAGCCTGTGACGTAGCCCTTCCTCCGCTTCCTTTGTCTTCAAATTCGGCATAAGCATTTATACTGTTTATTTTTAGCCAACCCTTGCCTTCTACTGGAACAGTTAGGTCTCTTGGAATTGATAATACATAAACTTCTTTTGTAGATGGCCTTATACTAGCAAGCATTATTGTATCTGCCAAATAACCGCCTTCATGGTTTTTACCACCCATGCCCAAGAGAAGGACGTTGATTCTGTCTTCTCTCTCTCCACTTAGTTTTTTATCCGAACTCTCAGCTAAATGTTTTATTTGACCTATTACGGGTACCCTATCCCAAAAAGAGTTCATTTCTCCTTTTTCCCCGAATATTACAAAAAAATTATTTAAAAATATAAAAACACCAAGAATAAAAAAAATAACCAAATAGGAGGATATTTTTAAAATTGATTTTAATTTTTTTCTGGGTTTTTTATTTGGTTCAGAATAGTTAGAAGTATTTTCTGACTTTTCTTTCATTCTTTTAATTTCTCTTAAATCAAGCATAAAAACAAAATAAAACAAAGATTATTTTCTATTATTATAACCTTTTAAATCTACTTTGACAAATAGTTTTTGTCGGGATGCTGAGAATCGAACTCAGGCTATACCCACCCCATGGGCACGTACTACCATTATACTACACCCCGAAGTATAGGTTTATTTTTAGAGTATCACATTGTTTTTTATTTTTCAATTTTATTGGTTTTAATTATTAGCGAACGTTACTTGAATGTTTATTAACTTGATTTATTTGCTCTAATTATTGTATAATTAAATTAATTATACAATAATTTTAAATTTATGTTTAAAGAAAGTGAATTAGAAGGAATTAGTGAAAATAATTATTTAGAGTTTAGGGAAGAAATTAATAATTTGGAAAGCGATGACTTAGGTATTAAAGATTATCTTTTATCAATGAGTGTTGTTGAGTTGAATAATGTAGATTTGCTTCTTAACGAAGTAAACGAAACGGTTCAAGGTTTAGTTCTGGTAGATGAATATAAGTTCCCTAGATTACAGGAATTATTAGAAAAAGCTAAAAATCAAAAGTTAGAAAAAAAAGAAAAAGGAGAGGTTGTAAAAATATTACAATAATTTATTTGCTTTATTTTTAATTTAGAAGTAATGAGATGACAAAAATTAAAGAAACTTTTATTTACAAAATAATCTTAAAAAGAGAATATAAAAGAAAAACGAGACTACTTTTAAAATAGCCTCGTTTTTTAATTCATTTTTTAAAATATTACCCAATTTTCATAACAGTATCTGCTTCTAAAATAATAACAGGAATCAGAGTAATCCATATGAAAAATGTGAGTACCCCATTGAGAAATGGTTTAAGATTAAAATATGAGAATAAATAGTAGGTTGCTATAATTATTCCTATTATTCCAATTCTTAAAATTATAGCCAAAAAAAGATTTGCTATACTTTTTATTTTGTTTTTTTCCTCCTTTTTCATCTCTCCCTCCTTTATTTTTTGTTAAAGAATTTAAGTATTTTATAGTATCATAGCATATATTAATTGTAAATAAAAAAGCTTCAACAAAAGGGTTTGTCAGTAAGTATACGTAGTTCGGACTATACATGTCGGTCAGTCACTTCAAATAAACCATCTATAGCCTCTGCTATATATCCCGCGTCTATCAATTTTTTCTTTTTTATTTTGTAACTAACGTTTTCTCGTAAGATAATTCTTATTTTACTCCCTGAAATATCTCTGGCTCTAGGAATACTTGAATGAATTACTATAAAATCAAGTTTCTTGAATTTTTCAATTTTCGTACAACTCCACTCGGAATAAGTATTCACTAAATTGGGCGTATCTCTATCTAAATTATTCCAAGTCTTATCTTTTGTAATTTCAAAGGGAGTAAAATTATATCTAGATTCGGGCATATTAATTTTATCGAAAAATTTCTTAAAAATATCCACTCTATCTTTATATGTGAATGGATTATTTTCTTTAGAGTTTCTATGTAGTGCTTCCTTGCAATTTCCGTCGCTTAAAAGCGGGTTTGTAATTAAGATTTGAACTTTATCCGCTATTTTAAAAGCATTAGTAACGTAGTTGTAATGATTTTTATGAAGAGGCGGTTGAAATCGACCATGAACTGTTATTTCGGGAAAGTGTAAATCATCATTATAAATTATACATCTTTTTTTCTTTATTTTCATAAATAAATTTTATCATATTCAGTCTGAACTGTCTTTAAGGGTATAAAAAAAGTCCTATAAAAGGACTTTTCTGTTTGAGCGGGTAGAGGGAATCGAACCCTCATTTTCAGCTTGGAAGGCTGACATAATAAACCATTATACGATACCCGCGTATATTTTTTTAAAATAAAAAATACAAATATCTGTATTATTTTATTTTTATTTTATTACTCTAGGTGATTTTACTTCTTATTTTTGGAATCGTCAAGACCAGGGCTATTATGATTATAAATATACTAATTATTTGAGGAAAGCGCAAATTAAGAAAATTTGGAGTAGGGTCAATTCTTATTACTTCAGTTGAAAAACGTAATAGGGAATAAAGTATAGCGTAGGCTATTAATATAAACTCATAACTACTCTTTTTCTTTTTTAAATACCAGGTATGTAAACCT
>JAIOTG010000031.1 GCA_021106995.1 bacterium | reverse complement strand
CAAAAGACACGTTGATAATATTAGTTTATTAAATGAAAAAGAGTTTAGTTCTTTTGCTAAAGCCTTAAAAAAGATACTTAAAAAACTTAACTCCCTAGACCTCTCTTTTAATTTTTTTCTTCACAATGTTATTTCAGATAAAAACCAGCACTTATATTTAAAAATAGAACCTCGAGACAGTGTTTGGGCGGGAGTTGAGCTAGGTTCAGGTCTGGTTATTAATTCTATACCGCCAGAAGAGGCAGCTAAATTCTATAACTCTTAAAAATTAATTACATATGCCCATTCCTCAATTAAAAAACAAAAAGTATTATCAGTCATGGAAGGATCAAGGTAAAAAATCAAAGACTGTTAATTTAAAAAACTACAAAAGAAAAACCTTTAATAAAAAAAAGAGTGTTAAAGATTTTATTTTTAATAAAAAGGTTTTAAAGGTTTGTTTAGGGTTGTTTTTAATTGGAGTTATCTTTGTTGGAATTGTTTTAATTTCCTCTTCGAGAAATCTCCCTGATCCAAATCAATTATTACAAAGAGAGGTTGTTCAGAGTACAAAAATTTACGACCGAACCGGTGAAAACTTATTATATGAAATATATGGGGAGGAACAAAGAACACTGGCAACATTAGAAGAAATTCCTGATTACATGGAAGAGGCCACAGTTGCTATGGAAGATAAAAATTTTTATAATCACGGAGGTTTTAGTTTATGGGCTATTTTTAGAACAATAATAACTGATGTAATTTACAGAAAAAAAGCAGGAGCCTCAACTATAACCCAACAATTAGTTAAAAATGCTATTTTAACACCTGAAAAGACCTATACAAGAAAAATTAAAGAATTAATATTGGCTTATAAAATAGAACAAAACTTCTCGAAAAAAGAAATATTACAAATGTATTTAAACGAAATACCCTATGGAGGAACCGCCTATGGAGTTGAAGCGGCCAGTAGACATTACTTTGGCAAAAACGTTAAAGATATTAACCTAGCTGAAGCAGCTATCCTGACAGCCCTACCACAAGCTCCTAGCTACTATTCTCCTTATGGACCAAACAAAGAACTTTTAATTCAAAGAAAGGATTATATTTTAAAAATAATGCTTGAACAAGGCTATATAAACGAAGAAGAACTTGAAGAGGCTAAAAATTATGAACTCAAATTTAGGGAACCAAGAACAAATATAACAGCGCCTCATTTTGTTATGTATGTAAAAAGTAAGTTATCTGAAAAATATGGCGAAAAAATGATTGAACAGGGCGGTTTAAAAATATATACAACCTTAGATTTATATAAACAAAAAATAGCTGAAGAGGTTATAGGGGAGAGGGTGGAAAAAAATATAAACAACTATAATGCTACTAACGCTGGTCTAATATCAATAGACCCTAAAAATGGTCAAGTCCTTGCCATGGTTGGATCTCGTGATTATTTTGATGACACTATTGATGGTAAATTTAATATTACAACTTCTAATAGACAACCTGGATCATCTATTAAACCGATTGTTTATGCCTCAGCTTTTGAAAAAGGGTTTACGCCAAACACTAAACTTTTTGATGTAGTTACAAATTTTTCAAACAACCCCAGTCAACCTTATGAACCTCAAAACTATAACTTAAAAGAATATGGTCCTATTAGCATTAGAAAGGCCCTATCTGGCTCCTTAAACATTCCCGCTGTAAAAGCTTTATACTTAGCTGGCATGGACAATGTTATTGATTTAATTAAAAAAATGGGTTATTCAACCTTCTCTGATAAAAACAGGTTTGGTTTGTCTTTAGTTTTGGGTGGAGGTGAGGTTAAATTAATTGAACACACAAATGCTTACAGCGCTTTTGCTAGAGAAGGCTTAATTCATCCAATTTCAGTAATAATAAAAATAGAAGATTCTAATGGTAATATTTTAGAAGAATTTAAAAGTAAGGAAGAGAGAGTTTTGTCAGCTGAGTCAGCAAGGATGATAAATAGTATTTTAACAGACAATAACGCTAGATCTTTTACTTATGGTTTGGATAACTGGTTAACCCTTAATTCTAGGCTAGTTGCCGCAAAAACAGGAACAACCAATGATTACAGAGATGCTTGGACGATTGGTTATACTCCATCAATTGTAACTGGAGTTTGGGTAGGAAATAATGATAATGAAAAAATGAAAAGCGGAGCATCTGGCGGAAGTGTAGCTGCTCCAATTTGGAATGTTTTCATGGATAGGGTTTTAGGGGATACCCCGGCTGAAAAATTCAATAAACTAGGAGATATAAAAACAAATAATCCGGCTATTGATGGAACATTAGAATATAAAAAAACAATAAAAATTGACGAAGTTTCTGGATTATTAGCCACTGAGGACACCCCCACTGAATATATTAAAGAAATTGAAATACCTGTAAAGCCTCATAGTATTTTATATTATATAGATAAAAACAACCCCCTAGGAGAAAGTCCTGAAAGTCCTGAAAATGATCACCAGTTTAATCTTTGGGAAGAAGCTGTAAATGATTGGTTTATAAAAAACTCAACCAGCACCTCGTCAACAACAATTCCAACAGAATATGACAATATTCACGGGGAAGAATATAAACCAGAATTAAGTATTATAAAACCGGACGACAAACAAATAATTATTAGTAAAAACATAAACGTAGAAATTAAAACATCTGCTATAAAGGGTATTGGAAGGGCAGAATACTATATTAATAATTTCTTGTTTTATACTAATAATTCATACCCCTTTAACATGGACAAAGATATATCCTTTTTAAACAATGGCTACCATGATTTAAAAGTAAGGGTTTGTGATTTAGTGGGAAATTGTTCTGAAAAAAATATTGTTTTTAATCTTAGTCTTAGTGAAAATAAAAATAACCAAGAAATAAAAACCTCTTGGTTAAAGCCTCAAAAAAACATATCATTAAACCCAAACGACCTTCCTTATGAAATAAGTTTAACGGCAACCCCTTATAAAAAAATAGTTAAAATAGAATTTGTTTCATTTTACTCACCATCGTCAACTTCAAATATTATTTACCAAACAAACCAAATTAATAGTGTTATAGGGTTTACTTTTAACAACCCCGGTAAAGGAGGTACTTATCAAATAACGCCAAAAATATTTACATGGGATGGTAATATAAAAGAAGCTAGCAGTGTTTATGTTACTATAAATTAATATTGTATAAAAACTATTGTTTAATGGGCATTATTATATAAAGATAGTTTTCCTCTTCTTTTGGTTTTATAATACAGGGGGTGTTGTTGTCAATGATAAATATTTCAACATTCTCATCTTCCATATTTTTTAATCCATCTAATAAATATTGGTAATTAACAATTATACTGTTATCCTCGCCCTTTGTTTGTGAATCAATCTCCACCACATTTTCTCCAGTTTGACCAGAAACAGATGAAATAATTGTTTGATTTTTATCTTTTGGAAAATCAATACTTATATCATTTATTCCTACTTTAGAAAAAAGAGCAGACGCCTTTACTGCTTGTAAAAACTCTTGTCTATTTATTGTTGATTTAGTTTTACTGTCTTTTGGAATTATTTGTTTATAATCAGGGTATTGTCCTTCTATCAGTCTTGAAACCAACTCTGTTTTCTCTGTTTTAAATAATACTTGACTATCAGAAATAAAAATGTCCATATCTTCACCCTGTCCAATCTCATCATCCTCCCCAAGGTTTGATAAAATTCTTAAAATTTCTTGAATTGTTTTCGATGGAACAATAACGCTTTTTTCACTATTTTCTTCTGTTTTTATTTTTATTTTTTTTTCTGACAGGCGATAACTGTCAGTTGATGCCATTATTAACTCACCTTGTTTTATTGTAAATAAAATACCAGTTAATTCTATTCTAGACTCTGATGTTGAGGTTGAAAAAACAACCTTTGAAAGTGCCTTTTTAAAATCTTTAATATTTACCTTGTAATTTTCACTGGTTTCAACCCCTGGAATTAATGGAAAATCTTCTGCTGATTGGCCTTTTATTTTTGTTTTATAGTTATCACACTCCACTTCTAGGTTTTTTTCGTTTCTTT
>JAIOTG010000079.1 GCA_021106995.1 bacterium | reverse complement strand
TTATTTTTTCTATTATTTGAGACAAGATTTTTTTGTTATTAATTGAAAAATCGGCTAATATCTTTCTGTCCAATTCAATATTATTTTTCTTTAGTTTGTCTATAAACCTAGAGTAGGATAAATCAAAATCTCTTACAAAGGCATTAATACGAATCTGCCACAATCTTCTAAAATCTCTTTTCTTTCTTCTTACGTCTTTATATCTATTAGCACCTGCTTTTATACTAGCAGTACGGGCCAATCTTAACAAATTTTTTCTACCAAATTTAAAACCTTTTACTTTTTTTAGTAAATTTTTCCTTCTTTTATTATGAGTTGTTCCTCTTTTTACTCTTGGCATATATTATTTACTTAGAAATTAATTGTCTAATGCTTTTAGAAAAATCATCACTAACTAAAACATCTCGACGTTTATTTCGAGTCTTTTTAGAAGATTCTTTAGCATTAAAGTGGTTTTTACCAGCCTTTCTCTTAATAACCTTCGATTTAGTAATCTTAAATCTTTTAGATATGGCCTTTGGGGTCTTCATCTTAGACATACGAACTCTGTAAAACAAAAAACAGGCTTAAAACCTGAATTTATTTTGGTTTTATTTTTTATTTATTACAATTATAGTATACCTTCCGCCCTGTTTTGTCAAGGGTTGCTCTTCGCTTACATTAAAATTATCATCATTTTTTAAAGTTTCTACAAATTCCTGTATTTTTTCTCTTGCTTTTTCAGGGTGTTGTTTTTCTCTTCCTTTTAAAGTTAATTCTAGTTTTAATTTATGCCCTTTTTCTAGAAATTTTTTACCTTGTCTTATTCTTAAATCAAAGTCATGCTGACCAATTCCAACTGATAGTCTTATATTTTTGGTATCCACCTTTTTTTGCTGCAATTTCTGCTTATGAGCCCTTTTTTCTTTCTCATACTTAAGACGACCCAAATCAGTAATCTTGGCAACCGGTGGATCTGCTTTAGGATTTACCAAAACAAGGTCCATACCTTCACTTTTTGCTTTTTCTAAAGCCTCTCGAGTAAAAATTTCTCCTATCATTCCTTCGTCCTCACTAATAAGAATAACTTTTTCAGACTTTATTCTTTCGTTAGCGATCTCCTTTTTCTCAATCTTTGGCTTTGGTTTTCTCCATTTTCTTCTCATAACAACACATTACTACATAATACAAAAAAAAAACAAGCTTAAGTTTACCCCCACCTGCTTTAAACTTAAAGTAGGTCATGTTATAATAAGAACAAATATTAGCTATTTTAATACTGTGGGTGAAGGATATTTTAAAAGGGGTTGATTGGAAGGTTGAAAAATCTATCAACTCCAAAGGGTCGGTTCATATGGCTCTTATTGAAAAAACAAAGAAATAACTCAGTAGCTCATATTCTCCAAAATGATTTTTTAGGATATAATAAAAGAAAAATAAATTATAATAATTAAAGCTATAAACATGTCTTTAAAGCCAGGACAAAAAAGTCCAAAAAGTTTAATTTATAAATGTAGTAATTGCGGAAATCTACAAGCAATGATAAAAAATGAGGTAGTTCAACATTGTGAATTTTGCACAGATGATAACGGAAAACAAACCTGGCTGGAAACAGACAAAAAAATTGTCATAATATCAAAAGATATTAAAAAAATGATTACTGAAACAAAGACTTTATCTGATAAAATATCAGACAAAATAACACAATTCTGTGGAAGTATCTTTTTTGTTTATATTCATATTATTTGGTTTGGTATATGGCTAATATATAATATCTATGCTAAAAATCCTTTTGATCCATACCCTTTTGGAATGCTTACTTTAGTTGTCTCTCTAGAAGCAATTATACTAGCAACTTTTATCATGATATCTCAAAACCAACAAGGAGAAATAACCGACCTAAGATCAGAGGCCGACTACCAGACAGATTTAAAAACAGAAAAGAAAATAGCTGAAATACTAGCAATTTTAAAAACAAGTTACAAACCAAAGAAAAAAAAATAAATATAATAAGTTTTATTAAAAAATCAGTAAAAAAACAGGTCTATATATAGCTTGTTAAGTGAAATTTTAATAAAATTTTATGAAAAAAAAATATAATAATAACAATAATCTTATTATTACTATTATTAATAAGATTAATATTTCAAATTGTTCCATTGCCCATATCTTTTATCTTAATACCCCTATATTTACTTGCTATTATTGGTATATTAACAAGACAAAAATGGATATTAATTATAGTAATGATTATTGTTATAATTGATATCGGCAAAGGAATAATAATGTTTCCAGTCGATGCTTTTTTCCTTGGTGCAGTAGTAGGTGATTTATTGTTGATATATTTAAGTTACAAAGACTATAAAAATAATTTCTCATAAAACTTTATTAAAAATATTATGAAAAATCTGTTTTATAAATTAAAAACCATAACAAAAAAACATAAAAAAACCATTATAGTAACTGTTATAGTCTTAATATTAATTATAAATGCTTTCGGTATTGGTACAATGATGGGAGGAAGGAAAAACGTTGATTATCTTTTTACTTGTTGCCACACTAGAGAAAAAATTCCATATGATAATTATGTTGAATTTCCAGTTGGTAAATTTGACTTAATGCACAGAATGTTTTATGGGGAAAATAAACACAAAGAGGTTTTTGAGAAAGTTATACTGCCAAAAGAAGACATAACTTATAAAGAATATTATTCGACTCTTGAAGAAGGTTTTAATTTTGAATATTTTATTACAAATAAAGGCAAAATTAAAGAATGTGGTCCCTGTAAATAAAAAGTTGGGTAAAAGAATTCAAAGCCTTAAGGTAATATATAAAATTAAAACAAAAGGCGAAGCACATAGTGCTCCGTCTTTTTTATATCTATTCGTTTTTTGGGCACTATATGGGCAACGCTCCCAGTTTTACTCTTAAAATAGGGGAAGAAAATGAGGTTTTACCTGGTCAAATAAACGCTAATGTAAAACAAAAACAAGCCCCTGAGGACTTGTCTTTATAGGTGAGCGGGTAACGGGAATTGAACCCGTCTCTCTACCTTGGCAAGGTAATGTAATAGCCACTATACCATACCCGCTATTTTACTATGTGCTGCGGGGGAGAATCGAACTCCCACTCCAGTTTAAAGGAATTGGATTTTAAGTCCAACGCGTCTACCAGTTCCGCCACCGCAGCTTTTTACTTATTTGTAGTTTAAATATAAAAAACAAGCTTTTTAAGCTCAGAAATATTATATACAAATTATCATTTTTTTGCAAGATGTTTAATTTTTTTATATAATAAAAACATGAATATAATAGAAACAAATAATCAGCCTTCAATTATTGATTATGGGCCACCAAATCCTAATGAGTTATTATTTTATAACATTAAATTAATAATGCTTGTTTTAAGTATAATACCTCTGTTTCTTCTAATATTTGGAATCGCAAAATTAATATCATCTATTATACATAAAAATAAAGCTCAAAAGAAAAAATCTATAAAAATGATAATGCTTGGACTAATTTTGTTTATTATCATTTTTATAATTATTTTTATTAATAAATATTTATTGCTTAGATAGGAATAAATACACAAAAAAAAACATGGCAATAACCACGTTTTTTTATATGTGGAGATGGCGGGAATCGAACCCGCGTGTAACAAATACTCACAAATACGTCTACGAATATAGTCCAATTTGTTTTTAACTACTACCTGAGAAATTAGACAAAAAGACAGTAGCGGGTCTTTATTTGCTTTCAAATTTTTTAAGTAAAGACGTCCTAAAAAAATCTATTCTCATGGTTGACACCCGTGATCGGTTATGAGAAATCCCCGGACGGATGGTTGCGAACTTTATTAAGCTGCAACAGGAACGAAAGCTGGAATTTTCATAGTGAAAGCAGCTTTCTTTGCAATTTTGTTTGCACTTGTTTTTGGAAAATAATATTTATGTGCCTACCTCCCAAAGCACAATTCGCGTATTTTGCGATAAATTCATTATCGATGCCTAGCATCCCCATTTTGTCAAAGACCTTAAAAAAACAATAAAACACTTAAAAATTTGTGCTTTATATATACCTCTAACCTCTTACACTCTTTTTTAACATCTCCCTTTGCCTTCTCTCCAAATCTCTTTTTTTAATATTTTCCCTTTTATCAAACTTCTTTTTACCCTTAGCTAAAGCAAATTCCAACTTCAACAGGCTATGTTTAGTATACATTTTTAGAGGAATTAATGTCAAGCCTTGCTCCTGTTTTTTCCCCACCAAATAAGCAATTTCTCTTTTTTTCAACAATAGCTTTCTTGATCTATAGGGATCGTAATCTTTTATATTACCGGCATGCTTATATAAAGGTACATGAGCGTTTATAAGATATAGCTCTGGCAATCTCTTTCCTTCGGCTTGTTTTAAAGTGACGAAACTACCCTTTAAACTAATACGAAAATCTTTTATAGCCTTAACCTCATGCCCGAGCAACTTTAAACCAGCTTCATATTTTCCTAAAACTTCATAATCAAAATAAGCTTTTTTATTTCTAGCTAAAACTGGCATAATCTAATATTCAATTTCTATATTTTTTATTCTTAAATTTATTAAACATCTCTTTATTTATATCACTCCTATCGTCTTCGGACAAGTCATTTTCTTCCTCTAAAATTACTTTCTTATTCAAACGCAAAATAAAATCATTTGTATCCTCTATTTTTAGTCTATTTCCCGCTCCCCTCTTCACACCCTTCTTAATTGCCTTGTCTTTTAGATTTATATCATTGGTCACCAATATTACCTCATCATTTTTTAAAAAACTGTTTAGTAATTCCAATATTTTATCATCAGCATTCCTGTAATAAGTATCCCTGGGCGTATAAATTATTTTTAAGTTATCTTTTTCAACTTTATCCCCTAAAGGATCAACGCTATCAAAAACAAGATATATGTCACATCTTTTTTGACCAGCAAAAAAACTTAATTTATCTATTAATATATTATCAAAATTTTCTCTATTTAATAAGTTTAATTTGCCAGCCAGGTTGTTGGCGTCTATTAAATATCTCATAAATCAACAAATGCCACAGAAAATAAAATCTGTGGCATTTATAAAAAATTCGTTTTATTTTTTATTTTTCTTCTTCTTTCTTTTCACCCTTTTCTTTTACGTTCCATTCTTTAAGTTTTGCTACCACTTTATTGTTAATAAGAATATTTTCTAAATAAGCTCTGTAGCTAGGTTCTTTTATTCTTTTCTCTACCTTTTCATATCCCTTATACTGATCTAATAATTCTTGTTGTTTTTTATCCACTTCTTCTTTTGAAGCCTTAACACCCTCTTTTATTCCAATTTCTCTAATCAATAAAGATATTTTTACCCTTTTTTCAGCCTCTTCTTTTACTTCCTCCAATAATTGCTCCCTAACCTTTCCAATACTACTAAGATAATCATCAAATTTTCCACCCTGAGATACTATATTTTGCTCTATTTCACCAACTATTTTCCTTGATTCATCTTCTATTAAAATAGTTGGAATTTCACTAAACTTTGTTTTTCCTAGAAGTTTATTAATAATATTCATTTCTGTTTTTTGCTCTGATTTTATTTTTTTCTCTTGTTTAATATTGTCTTTAATGGTGGTTTTTAGATGGTTCAAATCAGTCATTCCAAACTTTTTAGCAAACTCATCGTTTAGTTCAGGTTCTTCTCGTTTAAAAACATCTTTTGTCTTGACTTTAAAATCAACCTTTTTACCAGCCAAATTTTTCTGGTGATGTTTTTCTGGATAATCTAACTGAAATTTTAACTCATCTCCGCTTTTAGCACCTATTAAGTTTTTATCAAAACCTGGAACAAGATAATCTTTTCCAATTATGACAGAAGTGTCCTTACTTTGACCACCTTCTATAGGTACATTATTAACAGACATATTAATATCAACAACAACCTTATCTCTATCTTTTACTTCTCTCTCTACTTTTTCTTCTTTTACGTGTTGTTCTTGAATCATTTTAATAGTTTTATCAACATCCTCTTCACTGGTTTCTTCTTCGTGTTTTTCAATTTTATTATTTCTATAATCACCTAGTTCTATTTTAGGAAGTAACGATAAAACTATCTTATAACACAAAGGATTATCAGGAGACAGCTTGGTTATATCAACCCTAGGTTGACCGATTGGCTCACCATCAACTTCTTTTTTTATAGCCTCATCAATAGTCTTGTTAACTGCTATTCTAGCGGCCTTATCAAGTATGCTCATTTCCCCTGCTTTTTGCTTCACTATTTCAAGAGGAACCTTACCAGGCCTAAACCCTTCAACTTTAATTTCTTTAGAAAGTTCTTTTGCTCCTTCTTTTATAAAAGGTTGAAATTCCTCTAGAGATAATTCAACATTTAATTCAACTTGAGATTTTTCTAAATTTTTTTTATCTACTTTCATAAAAATTATATTAAAATTTAATTGATTTATTTTTAAACCCGGTTTTATCCGGGTTTTTTTGTTTTATGCCATTGAAACATTAAGAGATAGTTTTTCTAATGCCTTAACAACCCTTTTATTGAGAAAGCAATCTTCACAACAACATCCCCCTAACTCACATGTTTTAATCCACGCTTTTGTTAAAACACTTTTATTACAAGAAAGACAGTTTCCTTCTTGTAAAAACTCTATTAACTGAACCTTGCCCAAACTTGCAACGCTTGCCTCCTTTTTAATTCTCATTTTCCCCTCCTTTTTAATTAAACGATTTCTCTATCTTGGGTGCTACTTGTTTTTTTCTAGACATTAATCCAGAAATAAAAACTTTATTATTATTTACTAAATCTACATTAAAAACTTGGCCAAGTTTTTTTTTATTATCACTAGCAACAAAAAGCTTGGAACCTTCTTTTATTATATCAGTCAAAAGTAATATCACGGAATGATAATCACCTTCTTTTTTAATTTCTTCTAATTCTTTTAATATTTCATCTTCCTTTTCTTCAAATTCATCCAAATCAGCTGTTTCAACTTGTCCCACCCCAAAAACACCTGAATTGGTATTAAAGTCTTTATAATCACTTTTTATTATTTCTCTTGGCGATAAAACGTTTACACTAGAACGAATTTTAAAAATTTCTATTCCAAAATCTTCCCAATTTTCAATTTTAGACAACTTGGACAATTGATCAATTATCCTAATATCACTTTCAGTACAAGTAGGAGACTTTGTTATAACAGTATCTATTAAAATAGCGCTGAGCATTAAGCCAGATAAGTTTTCATTTATTTCTAGATTATAATCAAAATACTTTTGGGTAATAATAGAACAACTTGCCCCCCAAGGAAGAACGTTAAAAGAAATTGGCTGTCCATAAGAAAAATTAACCTTATGGTGATCAACAACTTCCAAAATCTCAGCCTCTTCAATTCCGTCTACTGCTTGAGAAAATTCATTATGATCCACTAAAACTACTTTTTTACCTGAAGCATTTTCTAAAATTTCAGGCTTTTTAAAATCAAATTTATTTAAAACATACTCAGTTTCTTTATTAATATTCCCTGTAATAACCGGGGTATATAAATCTGTTTTTTCAATAATATTTTTTAAACTAGCATAAGCAATAGCTCCAGCAACAGTGTCTAAATCAGGGGACTTGTGTCCAATAACATATATTTTCTCTGACATAATAAAAACAATTAAAATTATTAATTAAATTTGATAACTTTTTACTTTATTTTCTTTTCCTCTTTTTTTTCTTCTTTAGAGTCCTTTGAAGAATTTTTCTTTTCCTCTTTTTTATCTTTTTTCTTTTCCTCTTTTTTATCATCTTTCTCGAATTTTTCCTCTTTTTTAGTTTCTTCAGTTTGAGAACCATCTTTCTCTTCCTCCTTTATATAGTTATCACTACTAATTTCTTGTTGTTCTTCAGGGGAGTCTTCTTTATCTTCTGTTATATTAATTTTCCAACCAGTCAACCTTGAAGCTAAACGAATATTTTCACCTCTTCTTCCAATAGCTAAAGAAAATTGATCTGATGCTATTTTTAACTCCGCTGTTTTATTCTTTTCGTCTAATTCTATGCTTATAATTTTAGCTGGTGAAAGAGCATTAACTATATATTTAGCGGGATCTTCATCATATTGAATAATATCAATTTTTTCACCGCCCAATTCACTAATAATAGTTTGTATTCTAGCTCCCTTTTGCCCAACACAAGATCCAATTGGGTCGATATTTTCTGAATCAGTCCAAACAGAAACCTTAGAACGAGATCCAGCATTTCTGGCTATACCTTTTAACTCAATAGCTCCTGAACTTATTTCTGGAATTTCTAAATAAAACATTATTTTTACTATTTCTTTAGAAGCTCGAGATAAAATAATTCTAGGACCGCGCGATTCCATATTAACTTCCTTAATATAAACCTTAATTCTTTCTCCAGAATTATATCTTTCACCATAAATTTGCTCTTCTGACACCAAAAAACCAATGGCCTTCCCTAAGTCCACTAAAACATTTCTACCTTCTCTTCTTTGAACAATTCCATTAACAACCTCATTTTCTTTTTCTTTAAATTCTCTATAAATAGTGTCTCTTTCAGCTTCTCTTAATTTCTGAATAATAACCTGTTTAGCGGTCTGTGCTGCCATTCTCCCATATCCCTCTGGGGCTTCCAACCTGACAACAAGCTCATCGCCTACTTTAACTGACTTTTTAATTTGTTTGGCATCTTCCAGTTGAATCTCTGTTTTGGGATTAAATTTTTTTTCCTCAACATCCTCTTCGCCTTCTTTTTTGCTATCTTTCTTTTTTTCTTCATTCTTTTCAACTCCTTCTTCAATTTCTTCTTCCTCAGGTAAATCTTCTACTACCATTTTTACGTCTCTTATTTTTGTTTCTCCTGTTTCTGGATCAAAATCAACTTTAATATTTTGATTTTTTTCTCCAAAATCTTTTCTATAAGCAGCCGCTAAGGAAAGCTCAATAGTCTCTAAAACAGACTCAAACTCTAATCCTTTTTCTTCGCATACCGCTCTAATAGCACTTGATAATTCTGACATAATTTTAAAAATTTTAAGATTAAACATTTTTTAACCTTAAAATTTAATATTTTTATATAAAATATAATTAAAAAAGCTAATTGCGTAAAACAACTAGCCTAATCCAATCTCAACTTTCTTAATTTAAGAATAACATATTTAAAGATTGTGTCAAATAAAAAAGGGGTTCTGATAACAGCAACCCCTTATTGATTTTATGTAATTTTTATCTTTGGAACCATTCCTTTTTAAACTCAACCGTCGGGTTCGACTTTCGAAAAGCCCTTTTTATAATCTGTTTTACAAATTCAGGCTTTGCCTTAAAAATATTTCCCTTAGTTGAATAAAGCAACCAAAGTAACTTCTTTCCCCCATCCAGATTTTTTAGCCCTTGAGCCAAATTTAAAATTTCCTCAACCAGGGAATAATCATCTAACAAGATCTGCTTTGCCTCCTGCTTAAACTGAGAAACACTTCCGACTGACTCAAGCTTGAGTAAGCTTGGATTTCGTGAAACTTTTTTGTTTACAGAAGCAATGTGTTGACTGACAACTGTTTTCTCATTTTGAAGGTTTTTAGCTAAAACTTTGTCGTCTGCCAAACCCGTATTAACTAAAGAACTCTGTAAATTATTCACTAACTCAACCCTCCTTTTTAAAGTTAAAGTAATAAATTATTACATGCTAAAACATAACTATAATATAATTATATGTTTCTGTCAAGCAAATATTAAAACAATCCAATTAAAAAAATAATTTTACAGAAGGATGTAAATCTAATTTTTCAAGCTCCTCTTTTGAAACCCATGTAAATTCGGTATGATCAGAGCTTAACTTTAACTCACCAATTATTTTTTCTGGGATAAAATAATAAAAAAGCAAATTGTATTCTTCGTCATGATATTCTTCTTTTTTAATTTTCTCGCCCGGGCTTATTTTATAAGAAGTCTCTTCTTCTGTTTCCCTTACAACTGACGCTTCAGGAGTTTCTTCTGGGTCATGTTTACCTCCTACAAAATCCCATGTACCCGGAAAGCTCTTTGAATGTGGAGCTCTTTTTAAAACGAGATATTTATTATTCTTTTTAATTACAGCCTTTGAAATTTTAATCATGTTAAAAAATTAAGTTAATGTTAAATTTTAGAAACCATGTCTATTGCTTCTTTCATTTTTTCCAAATAATGTTTTACATTATCTGATTTATAAAACTCTAATCCATACCTTCTAAGAGTGTCTTCATGGGGAGACAAGCCAATATCACATAGAGTCAGTCCTTTCTCGGGATGTAACAGAATATTCATAGAATTAAAAATTGATTGATCCGAAGGATTGCCCACAATATCTAGATAAAGCTCTTTTTTTTCAATACTAGAAAAAAACTCATTAATAAGTTTATTTAAAAAAAATAGTTCTTTTCTATTAGATTTTAAAAAATTAATAAATACTAATTCTCCTACTTGTTTGATTGTTGGGGCATTGATTTTCTTTTGTTTTATACAAACATATTTTTCTTTATTATAGACACATTCAAACAAAGACGATTCTGCTACTTTGTTTGGAAAATCTCTACATATATTTTGAAGTTTTTGATAATCACTTTTTGACCTTTGAAAACTGTTGCGTTTATTTATTTTAAAAACATAATCATCTTTTTCAAAAACAAAACTACTTATACCATTTTCACAATTCATAGGAGAAAAACCCTTTTCTAAAGATATTTCTAAATATTTATTCATAAATTTCATTTGATTCAATAATACACATTTCCTTTAACAGTGTCTTTATATTAAAAATAGAGTTTGGAGAAATTTTTTTAATATCGTTTTTCAAATTTCTTATTTTGTCAGAACTTTTATTGTTCGAACTTTTAATAAAATTTTTAAATTCAGCAGGATAAACATTAGCACTGCTTGCCACCAATCCTGAAATCTCTTTATTGGGAAAATTAATAAATTGGGACTCACTGCCCTGAAAAAACTTAAAACTATCTGGTGAAATTTTTATAAGTTGATCATTATAATCTTCATTAGAAGAACTATCCTTTATGCCAATTATTTTAGAGTTAACAGCATATTTATTAATAATACTTAAATCTAAATTAATATTATTTTGTATTGCTGGATTGTTATATAAAATTATGGGTAAAATAGAATATTTCAAAGCTAATTCTATTTTTTCAACAACCTCACCTTGACCGACCATCGGCGTTAAAACAATCGCGGAAGGCTTTAAATTATTAGAAGCATCGATCAATTCCCTAGTTTCTTTTAATGTATTTGCAGAAACACCAATTAAAAAAGAACTTCTATCAACAAAAGAAGTACAAATATTAATAATTTCTCTTTTTTCTTTTAAAGATAATTTAAGAAATTCCCCTGTTGCGCCTAAAACAAAAATTGAATCAACACGATTGTTGATCAAAAAATTGATTAAATTTTTAAAACTCTCTATATCGACCCGCGAATCTTTCACAGGAGTTATCACGGGAACAATTAATTCTTTGATCATATTTTAAAAACTATTTTTTCAAAATCAAATAATAATTATGTTTATCCTTATAAATTTTTTCCATTTTGAGGCCTGCCTTACGGGCTATTTTTTTTAATTCTCTTTTTCTAAAAGCGTGGTAATATCTCTGGGAATATCCCTTGTCTTTTTCTGCTTTCCAGTCAAAAAGAATATCGCCAAAATCCATTTTGTGTTTTCCAAATATCTTTAAAAGAAAAAACTTAAATATTAATTTACGAGACCATTCTTTCTCCCACAAGTTCCAATTAGTAATAACAATTTTACCGTCTTTTTTAATTTTATTCCTCATTTGCTTTAAAGCTTGAATTCTTAAGTTTTTGCTTGGCAAATGATGAAGCGTGGCGACACTAAAAACATAATTAAAATTAAGCTCTGATATTTTACCTAAATCAAGCATATTTCCTACAAAAAAATTATTCTCTGGATAATTGTCTTTTGCTTTTTTAATTAAATTTTTACTAAAGTCAACTCCTATATAATCAATTTTTTTATCCCGAAAAGCCTCTAAAAGACGACCGTTTCCACAGCCAATATCAAGAATTCTGTCTCCGTCTTTAACTTCCTCGGCCAACTTGGTCAGTTCGGGCCAAATACCTTTTTTTCTGGTCTGATTAAAACTAAAAGCAATCTCTTCATAATTAATTCTCACTGTTTCTAGTAGTTTTTTTTGGGTCTCTCTATCCATTTTTTTTATTATTATTTTTTTCTTTTGCTATAACCATTTTTATATCATTGTAAGAAATTTTTTCTTTTAATTCTTCAAAGACGGGCTTTAGTTTGTCGGAGTCTATTTTTTTAATCGCCTTTTTAATTTCAGCTTGATTTTTTTTATCTACAAAATTATCTATATTTGTTATCAATCCCTTCTCTACCAAATAACTCAGATGCTCAAAAACCGTGTTTTCTTTTATTTCTCTTTTTTTAGCAATTTCAGAAATACTCATGTCCTTATTATATAATTCATAAGTTTCCAGCTGGGTTAATTTTGTATTCAACTTTATTCCAGTTTTCTTTTTTCTTTTAGGCTCCTCTTCATAAATACGGACATCACTAGTTGTTAAACAATTATCACATTTTCCACAAACCTGAGAATCTATGTCTCCAAAATAATTAAGAATATATTCCTGCCTACACCCAGAATAGTAAACATAATTTTCTATTTTATTTAATTTTTTATAAGCTTTGTCGGCTTTTTCTCTTAGAACTTTAAAGTCTAACTCTAACTCATCTCTCTCAACTCTTTTTAGAACCTTTATCTCCGTACCCCTAAAAGGAGGTTTATATTCTAAAACGCCTTTGTCGGCTAACGATTTAGACATTCTTTTTAATGTTTCCCTTTTCACTCCGACAAGCTCGGAGACCTCTTCTAAATTAAAGTAACCTCCTTTTTTTAATTCTTCTTCATATTTCCTATAAAAAGCTTCGAAAGTATTTCTTTGTTTTTTTGCTTTAGGACCAAGTTTTCCTAAGGCTTTATTAAAATCAGTTAAAATTTTAAAATAAGCGTTCCCTGCCTTTTCATGACTTCTCCTTATTAAGCCGTTACTTTCCAATATTTTTAAGGCTGCCCCCACTGCCATCTCAGGAACATTGCCGTTTAAAGATTGGCAAATTTCACTATAAGTGAACATAATTCTATCATCGTCATAATTTAATAAAAGTTCGTATATTTCTAAAATTGTTTCTCCTTCAGGATTGTCTCCTTGTATAAAAAACTCCTGCAAGTAACGGTCTCTGGGAGAAAAAAGCAAGAGACAGAAACTACTTTTACCATCCCTGCCAGCTCTACCAGCTTCCTGATAATAAGCCTCAACCGTTCCGGGCATATTATAATGAATAACAAATCTAATATTTTTTTTATCTATTCCTAAACCAAAAGCATTGGTAGCAACAACTATTTCTACCTTATCTTTCATAAAACTATCCTGAACCCACTTCCTGTCTTCCTGATCCATACCAGCATGATAAGAGGCCGCTTTAAAATCTTCATTTAAAAGCGCTTGCATTATTTCATCAGCCTTAGCCCTGGTGTTAACATAAACAATACCCCTGGACTCGGGCATACTTTTTATAGTGTTTAAAACGGCTTGTAATTTCTGATAATCATTTCCCCTAAGAACCCCTAGTTGTAAATTAGGCCTTTTAAAACCGGTTACGATAATTTTAGGACTTTTTAGTTTTAATTGTTTTCCAATATCTTCTTTAACTTCCGGAGTAGCTGTGGCAGTTAGAGCCACAACCATAGGATTATTTAAAAATTCAACAACTTTGTTTAATCTAGTATAACTAGGTCTAAAATCATGACCCCATTCACTAATACAATGGGCTTCATCTACAGCAAAAAGATCCACTTTTACATTCTTTAAAACACTTAAAAAATCCTGACTATTAAATCTCTCTGGTGCTACATATAAAATTTTATAAAAACCGCTCTGAACTCTTTCAATTCTTTCTTGAACCTCCTTAAAAGATATTGAAGAATTAATAAAAGTGGCTGGAATACCAACTGAATTTAAAGTATCAACCTGATCTTTCATTAAAGCAATAAGAGGAGACACCACAATAGTAACTCCTTCTAAAACTAAAGCAGACAACTGATAAATTAATGATTTACCACCACCTGTAGGCATAATTACTAATGTATCTTTTTTATTTAAAATACTTTCTATAGCCTCTTTTTGCCCAGACCGAAATTCATTAAAACCGTAATGAAGTCTAAGAAGCTCTTTAACTTGTTGAAGTTTTTTTAAAAACATTTTTTAAAATTATTGACAAATTTTTTATTTTATGATATAGTTTATTTATAAATTTTCCTTTAAAATTTCCTTTGTTGCTAGCCAAAAAATTAGGTTTTTCGTGATTTTTCGGCTGGTATTTAAGTTTAACAAAGGGAGGGGAAAATATGACAAAAGCCAAAGTAGAGTCTTTTGAAGACTTTTATAATCGTCATCTCTGTAATAACAGTAATAACAATTATGAAGAATTAAAAGAGATTCTAAAAACCTATTTAAAAACGATTATAACCGAGCCAAGGGGTAAATATTTCAAAAGAACACCACAACAACAGAAACAAATGGAAGATAAATTTATTCGTTTTTGCAAGGATTTATCAAACACTTAAAACTCAAACTAGAGTCGACCAGCCCTCAGGGATATCTTAGATATCCCTTTTTTATTAAATACCTCTTACCTTAAGACTCTTGCTTAATTCTAAAAAGGCCGCTATATAGGCCGCTGTTCTCATGTTTTCCTTATATTCTTCCTTGGCTCTCCAAACAACGTCTGTGGCCTTATTCATTTTATTATAAAGTTGTGTTCTTACTTTTTCTTCATCCCAATAATAACTTCTCAAATTCTGCACCCACTCAAAGTAAGAAACAACCACCCCTCCCGCATTAGCTAAAACATCAGGTATTACTAAAATATTATTTTTATCAATAATCTCATCAGCCTCCGGGGTAATTGGTCCATTGGCAAGTTCTAAAATAACCTTAGCCTTAACGCCCAAGGCTATTTCCTTGGTTATAGTCCCCTCTAGAGCAGCTGGAACTAAAAGATCAACCTTTAGAGTTAAAAGTTCTTCCCATTTTATTTTTTCAGAATTAGGAAATCCGACTACCGAACCATTTTGCCTCTTATACTCCATGAGTTCATTAATGTTTAATCCATTTTTATTAAAAACTGTTCCTTTGGAATCGCTGATGGCCACCACTTTGTGTCCATTGTCCGAGGCTATTTTAGCAAAATTAGCACCAGCATTACCAAAACCATGTATGGCGACTTCAACTTTATCTCTTAAATTTATTTTCTTTTTTATATTTTCAAAAACAAAATAACCACCTTGAGCCGTAGCCTTATCTCGGCCTAATGAACCTCCAATTTCAATTGGTTTACCAGTTACAACTCCAGGAATATTTTTCCCCTTAATATTACTATATTCATCCATAAACCAAGCCATTGTCTGGGGATTAGTGTAAACGTCTGGAGCTGGAATATCTTTATCTGGCCCAATATCATTAGACATTTTTCTAATATAAGTCCGTGATAACCTTTCTAATTCTGTCTGACTTAATTCTTTTGGGTTAACCGTAATTCCTCCCTTTCCACCTCCATAAGGTATATCTACTACTGCTGATTTTATTGTCATCCAAAAAGCCAAAGACTTAACTTCGTCTATATTAACCTTAGGATGAAACCTTATTCCACCTTTAAAGGGTCCTCTAATATCTGAATGTTGGACCCTGATGCCTTCAAAAACTTTAAGCGTGCCATCATCCATTCTAACCGGAAGAGAAACTTGAATAATTTTCTGAGGTTTTTCCAAAACTTCCATCTCTTCATAAACAGCTTCTCTGTCTCGACTATTCTTGCCCTTTAATTGAATAATGTTTTTAATTTTTCTAAGCTGACTTAAACAATTATTATAATTTTTAGACATATTTTTATACTTAATTTACTTCTTTATTTTCTTTAAACAAATCAAGTGTATTTTTTAAAGCCGTAGCAATCGTAATGGGACCCACCCCCCCTGGAACCGGCGTTAAAAAAGAAACTTTTTCTTTTATACCTTCTCTGTCCACATCTCCTAAAATATATTTATCTTTTTTTGTAATTCCAATATCAATAATGCCAACCCCTTTTTTTATCATGTCCTCCTTAATTAAGCCTGGCTGACCAACTACGGTTATTAACAAATCTGCTTCTATAGTTTTTTCTTTTAATTTCTCAGCATAAGGACTAACTATAACTACTTGGGCGCCTCTACATTCTAAAACATGTTTAAGAGCATTAGTAAAAATCTGAGACTTAGCTAAAACACAAACTTTTCTATCTTTTAAATCAAATCTTGCTTCATCTAAAACATAAAAGACGACTTGAAAAACTGGAGGCATAACATGTTTATGATTACAGCTTTCTGTTAATTCTTTTAAATTGTCGGGATGAAATCTATCTACGTCCTTTTTTGGATCTATAATTTTTACAATTTCATCAGCATTAAAATGCTCTGGTAGTGGCAACTGCACTAAAATAGCGTCAATCAAATCATCTTTATTTAAATGCTCAATTATTTCTTTTACCTCTTTCTCTGTACTAGTCTCTGGTATTTTATAAAGATGAGTATCAATTCCTACTTTTTTTGCTTCTTTTTCTTTTAACCTTACATAGAGACCAGAATCTTCCCTCGCACCTATTAAAATAATAGCTAAATTTGGTCTTTTTTTAGGAATAATTTTATCTTTAGGTAAATTTACTTCCTTAGCATTTATAGAAATAATTTCTTTTATTATTTTATCTTTTATTTTATCCGCTATCTTGTGTCCGTCTATTAATTTCATATTTTGGTA